>JADLAJ010000117.1 GCA_020848255.1 Chitinophagales bacterium | reverse complement strand
TGATAATATCGTGCGGTTTCAATTTCAGTTTCTTCAGGATAGATTTTATTTCTTCAATATTTGGAACATCCTTTAAATATTCTACTGTCTGAAATTTTTGCCCACTTTCTTCCAGCAAACACAAAGCACTCCTGCTTTTCCCGCAACGATTATTATGATAGATGGTGATCAAAATAAGTATGAGTTTTGAGTGATGAATTTTGAATTAGAGTAAACTGCCTACTTTGTCTGAGTTATCTATTCTTCCCAGCATTTTAAATTTTGATGATAATAATACTCTTGATTTATTTGCAATCTCTTTTACAACAGCCACTTCATCATAATATTTAGACTGAATAAAATAAATTTCTTTTCCATCAAAATAAATAAATCCAGTATGAAAATCCAAACCAACTATATACATTGATTCACCTTGTTCTCTAATGTATTTAAAAAAATCTTCATTTTTTGCATTTGAAAAGGTTTTTATATTTTCACTCTCACAAACTGATTGTATAATAACAGAGGATGCCTGTTGTGCGAGTTTAACTCTGTTTATATTCAAACCGGCATCGCGCAACAACGTTGTTACAAAATATCCGCAAGCAATAGTACCATGTTGCGGCGATTCCGTTGTTCCATAAAAATTCCATTTTGTTCCATACCAATACGGAAATAAATCAAGCAAATTATTAGCGACTCCTTTCGCAACTTCTTTACTTGTAATATCCATGTATGGTAATTTTTCTTTAAACAATCGGATATTTTGTTTTACAGAATCATAGCTGACAGCAAATTCTTTAGATGATGACTGAATTGCGCTTTGTGTTGCATTTACTGATGACTTATTAAAGTCTGATTTACAACTAACAAACGAAAATAATATTATAAAAGATGTAAGGTATCTCATAATTTATTTTAAGTAAATCAATACTATACTTAACGAACGTATACAAATTTTATTACATAAAATCGGTGTAATCTCAAAATCCGTTTAATCAACAGTTTAGATTCCCGTAAAATTGAACGGTGTGATTTTTTTCAGTTCTTCACGTACTTCCTGTGTAATATGCAGTTCATCAATAAACGCATGAATCTCTTTCTCTCCTATTTTGGTATTCGTTCTGGTCAGGTTTTTCAGTGCCTCATAAGGTTTTTCGTATCCTTCGCGGCGCAGTACCGTTTGTATCGCTTCCGCCACCACTATCCAGTTGTCTTCTAAATCCTGTCTGATTTTCGCTTCATTCACTAATAGTTTATCCAATCCCTTGATGATAGATTCCATCGCAATGATGGTATGCGCCATTGGAACGCCCACATTTCTCAGCACGGTGGAATCGGTTAAATCCCGTTGCAGTCTGCTGATGGGTAATTTTTCTGCCAAATGATTAAACAAAGCATTCGCAATACCTAAGTTACCTTCCGCATTTTCAAAATCAATCGGATTCACTTTATGCGGCATAGCAGAACTTCCTATCTCTCCTTCTTTTATTTTTTGTTTGAAATAATCCATTGATACATACGCCCAGATATCACGGCACAAATCAGTCAGAATGGTATTGATGCGGGCATAATTATGAAACAGTGCCGCCAGATTATCGTAGTGTTCAATTTGTGTCGTCGTTTGTGAGCGATGTAAGCCCAGCGTTCCTTTCACAAAGTGATTGCCGAAATGTCTCCAGTCATTTTTAGGATACGCCACATGATGTGCGTTGAAATTTCCGGTAGCACCTCCGAATTTCGCAGAGTACGGAATCTGCTCAAAATACGCATACTGATGATATAGGCGTTCTGTAAATACCTGCAACTCTTTTCCCAACCTCGTAGGTGAGGCAGGCTGCCCATGTGTCTTCGCCAACATCGGAATAGCATCGTATTCTTTTACCTTTTTCATCAGCTCGCTGTGTACCGCAAAAAACGTATCCTTGTAAATTTGCTCGAAAGCTTCTTTTAATAACAAAGGAATCGCCGTATTATTTATATCCTGAGAAGTAAGACCGAAATGAATGAATTCACTCTTTGCCAACACCGCTTCATCCTTAATATTTTCCTTGATAAAATACTCTACCGCCTTCACATCATGGTTGGTAGTTTTCTCAATTTCCTTCCCCCGCAGCGCATGCTCCATCGTAAAGTGCTGATACAACTTCCGCAGCTCATTCACCTGATTATCAGTCAAAGTACCGATTTCATCTATCTCTTTCGACAACTCAATAAAATACTCCACTTCTACACGCACTCTGTATTTTATCAGGGCAAATTCAGAGAAATAATTTTCGAGTTTAGCTACTTTGTTTCTGTATCTTCCGTCAATGGGGGAAATGGAAAGTAAGGTGTTCATCCTTTAATTTTTATCAAAAATACAGATTAATACATAAAAAGAATTTGATTTTTAGATAAGATATAGTGAACAAAATGGAAAATTTAGTTTTATTTGCGCTTCAGTCGTAAGCCGTAAGTCGTGAGTAGTGAGTTTTTTAGATTCTAAAAGCAAGCACTTACTCCTTATTACTTACACCTTAATACTCATTTTTTATGGCAAAAAATTTACTGATAGTAGAGTCACCGGCAAAAGCCAAAACGATAGAGAAAATCTTAGGTAAAGATTTTATGGTAAAATCATGCTACGGTCACATTCGTGATTTAGCAAAGAAAGACGGCGTCGATATTAAAAACGACTTCGCTCCTTCTTATATAGTATCAGAAGACAAAGAACAGGTAGTACGTGAATTACAGAAACTGGCAAAAAGTGCAGAAGTGTGGCTGGCAACGGATGAGGACCGCGAGGGTGAAGCCATTTCCTGGCATTTATGCGAAGTGCTGAATCTCAACATGAACACTACGAAACGAATTGTATTCAACGAGATTACCGCACCTGCTATTAAAAAAGCGGTGGCCAATCCAAGACTCTTAGACCAAAACTTATTTTACGCACAGCAGGCCAGACGTATCCTCGACAGAGTCGTGGGGTTTGAACTCTCTCCGGTTTTATGGAAAAAACTCGGCAGAAGAACTTTATCTGCCGGTCGTGTGCAATCTGTAGCGGTACGTTTAGTTGTAGAACGTGAACGCGAAATCAACAATTTCAATTCAGAAAGTTTTTATAAGGTAGTTGCCTATTTTTTATCGGATGGTAAAGTGTTTAAAGCGGAATTATCGGAAAAATTAAAAACCGAAAGCGAAGCCGAAACGTTTTTGAAAGAAGTAAAAGATGCTTTATTCAAAGTAACAGACATACAGGTAAAACCCACCCAAAAAGGTCCGGCTGCACCTTTTACCACATCCACCTTACAGCAGGAAGCCTCGCGGAAGCTCGGCTTTTCCGTATCACGCACCATGTCGGTAGCACAAAAGCTGTATGAGTATGGTAAGATTACCTACATGAGAACCGACTCTCCGAACTTATCGGAAGAAGCACTGAACTCTATTCAGTCCTATATTAATAAGGAGTTTGGAAACGAATAGTCCAACCGTAAGCAATACGCTTCTAAGAACTCCAGCGCGCAGGAAGCGCACGAAGGTATTCGACCAACCTACATTGAAAACACCAACGAAGGCACCAACCGCGACGAAGAACGCCTGTACGATTTAATCTGGAAGCGTACCATCGCCTCACAAATGAGCAATGCACGTCTGGAAAAAACCGTAGCGAAAATCGATATCTCCACACGCAAGGAAAAATTTGTGGCAGAAGGTGAAGTGATGAAGTTCGACGGATTTTTGAAAGTATATATAGAAGGTACGGATGACGAAGACACAGAAGAAAGCGGCATGCTGCCGGCTTTATCTGTTGGTCAGCAACTCGACTATAAAAATATTGAAGCTCGTCAACGTTTTACACAACCGCCTTCCCGTTTTACGGAAGCGAGTTTAATCAAGAAACTGGAAGAGTTAGGCATCGGCCGTCCTTCCACCTACGCGCCTACCATCTCTACCATACAAAACAGAGAGTACGTGCTGAAAGGAGAAGCGGAAGGAAAACCACGTTCCTACCAGAAATTAGATTTATCTGCAAAGAAAGAAATAACGAAAGAAACACTTTCTGAAAATACCGGTTCTTTAAAAGGCAAGTTGATTCCAACAGACATCGGCAGTTTGGTAACGGATTACCTGATGGAAAATTTCACGCGCGTGATGGATTATTCCTTCACGGCGGAAATGGAAAAAGATTTTGACGAAATTGCGGAAGGACACAAACAATGGTCTAAAATTCTAAAACAATTTTATGGCCCGTTCCACAAAGAAATCGAAGCATCGGAAGGCAGTAATACCTATGTTACCGGTGAGCGTGTCTTAGGCATCGATCCGGAAACCAAGAAACAAGTAGTTGCTAAATTAGGCAGATACGGTGCGATGATTCAGATGGGCACCAACGAGGAAGAAGAGAAACCACGTTATGCTAAATTAAAAGCATCGCAAAGCATAGAAACCATCACCTTTGAAGAAGCAATGGATTTATTCAAACTGCCTTTAACGCTGGGTGAATACGAAGGACTGGAAGTATCCGTAAACAATGGCCGTTTCGGGCCTTACGTAAAATTCGGCGAAGCATTTGTGTCTTTACCTAAAGGTGTGGAACCGACAGAGGTTTCGCTGGAGCAAGCCATTGAAGTCATCAAAGGCAAGCAGATAGAAGACGCACCGATTGCACATTATCAGGGCAAACCTGTCACTAAAGGCAAAGGCCGTTTTGGTCCTTTCATTAAATGGGATGGCTTGTTTATCAATATTCCAGCGCGTTATAAATTCGACACCATCAACGAAGCGGAATGCGCGGACCTGATTGAAAAGAAAATTGAAAAAGAAGCCAACCGTTTTATCCTGAATTTCCCGGAAGAAAAAATCTCCGTGGAAAACGGCCGCTGGGGTCCATTCATCAAGTTCAATAAAAAGATGCTGAAGCTGACCGGCAAGAAATACACGCCGGAAGAAGCAGCTTTACTGTCTTTGGATGAAGTGAAAGCCATGATAGAAGCGCAGGTGCCGAATGCCTTTGCCAAAGCAGCGCCTAAGAAGGCTGCCGCGAAGAAAGCCGCTGCCACCAAAAAAGCACCGGCTAAAAAAGCAGCTGCGAAGAAGAAATAAAATTATCATTGCAAACGATTCAACGTCATTGCGAACGCAGTGCCCGCCTGAATGAACGGGCAGGAAGCAATCTCTTCAATTAAACAGATTGCTTCGTCGTTCCTCCTCGCAATGACGGTACATTCAACTTGTTTCATCACATTTGTTGAGAAAAATCAACTCTTTTTTCATTTTATTGTTTAAAATTTATCCTTATAATTGCAACACAGATTATGCAACCGGTATCAGAAAAAGAATTCAAAGCACTCATCACATTGCTCGACGACAATGACAATGAAGTGTATTCGCATGTTTCTGATAAACTGTTTTCCTTAGGCGTGGAAGGTATTCCCTTGTTAGAGTCTGCCTGGGAAACTTCGGAAAACCAGGTGATACAAACACGCCTGGAAGATTTGATTAACAAAATCCAGTTCTCCAATGTAAAAGACCGCCTGATAAAATGGATTGACAAAGGCGGCGAAGATTTGCTCGAAGGTGCTTTGCTCGTTTCCAAATTTCAGTATCCTGATCTGGATGAATTTAAGGTGACACAGAAAGTGGAATCCATTTCCAAGAATGTATGGATAGAACTGAATCCGGCTTTATCGCCGCTGGAAGAAGCACACGTCATCAACCATGTGTTTTTTCAGCTGCACGGTTTCTTCGGACACCAGACGGCACAACTCGATGCGGACTTAGGCTACCTCAATAATTTACTCGACTCTAAAAAAGGAAACTCCCTCAGCTTGAGTATCCTTTATCTGATACTGGCGCAGAAAAATGATTTACCGATTTACGGCGTCAACCTGCCCTACCATTTTATTATGGCCTACAGCCGCAAGCATTTAAGCGATGAAGAACTGGCCGCCAACGATCAGGAAAAAAGCGTGATGTTCTACATCAATCCGCTGAATAAGGGAATCGCTTTTTCCAGATCTGAGATTACGCACTACCTGGAGCAGATGAAAGTGAAAACACATTCCAAGTTTTTCTCGCCCTGCAATAACCTGGAAATCATCAAAACGCTCATCTACAACCAACTCTCCTGTTACGACCAAAACGGCAATGTAGACAAAGCCCACCAGCTCAAAGAACTCTTCGATTTATTTGTGAGCGATGAGGATGACAACACGCTGGAGAGTGAGGAGGAGTAATACATTCTTTTTCTTAAATAATCTTTACTTTTCGACAAAACAGCATTTTGTTTATAAGATAGCTTATACTATTTATGATTATATATTGGTGTGTTGTATATTTGGTTTAGAAGCTATCTTATGGCACAAATACTAACAACAGTAGTTGTACACGTGTTATTTAAAAAGTGGCATATATAAATAAATCATAAACAATTTCAAACACATGACATACAATATATACATTAAGACACATAGCACTACATACAACATCTTCAATATTGACAGAACAGATTTGGAAATTATTATAGAATCATACAATAAAGGGAAAGATGATTTCTTTATAGGTGGAAAAAAATATTGGTTAAGCAAGCTATTTGAAATAAGTATCTTTAGTTTCAACCATCCTGAGAAGATTGATGATTTTATCAAATTAGCAACAGCAAACGATCTTTTTCAGAGAGGTTTTTTTGGAGACCCTTATTTAACACCACAGATATTAAGGGAAGGGGGTGATGATGTAACACGCAACTTTATTAAAGGAGCATATGGTTATTTAGTCGATTCAAAAGAAAATAAAAATTTAAACATCGATATGGATATATTCATAAGTCATAGTAGTTCTGATATAGATATTGCAAAATTATTAATTGAAATAATCCGAAAAGCTTTTAATACACCTAGTGAAAAAATAAGATGCACAAGCGTACCAGGATATAAACTTAAAGCGGGTACTAATACAGACGAACAGATTAAAAAAGAAATATTTTCATCAAAAGCATTTATTGGATTAATCACAAAAGATAGTATCAATTCAACGTATGTTTTATTTGAACTTGGAGCAAGATGGGGAATAGACCTACCTTTAATTCCATTAATTTGTGACAAGTTAGGTGTAGATCTTTTAAATGGACCGATTAAAAACATCAATGCACTTTCAGCTTTGGATTCATCAGATATGCTACAATTTTTAAATGATCTCGGTGATATTTTAAAATTAAAACCAGAAAACCCTTCAGGCTATATCGAAGATATTAGCAAATTAGCAAACCTAATTTTAGGTTCTGAAAAAATTGAATCAAAAAATCATGTAACAGATTCAAGTATTGAATATTCAGATTCTGATGAAATTATTATACAACAAAGTGAAATTGAATGGCCTGATGATTATTCAATGAAATTGCATTATATCCAAGAGCAAAAGAAAGCAGTGATTAATCTTAAAAATGGCAAACCAACAGATATTACAGAAATTGAATTCTCAAGAATTAGAGATAGAGCAAAAAAAGAATGGCCTCTTGATTTTGAAATGAGATATCATGTAGAACAAGAGCAAATTGAAAGTTTAAGGAAATTAAAGGAAATATGAGCATACCCCGCCCGTGACAGCTATTTAGCTTTGCATAGCTTCAGCGTGGCAAGCGTCACCTGTCAACCTCAACACGAAATGAAGCCGTAGAAAATTTGCATTCAGTTAATAAACGAAGCAATCTCCTAAAATGGAAACGCTCCCATTTCTTTACCAAGGCTAATCCACATTACCAATCCCTTTGCCTATATTAGTACATAATCGTTTGTATGGCAAAATATCTGCATCGTTCTTGGTTTCCGGTTTCTTGGCTGCTGCTTTTTTTACTGCTGGTACAGCAGGCAGGCGCGCAATGTCCGCAGCGCTTCCGCGATCCGGTATTCCCAAAACTGCAAGCAACACCCAACATTAAATACGGCATCAACAAACTGAATACGGACGGCACCAGCACCTGGCAGGCTTTTGATTTATACGAACCCAAAGACGATACGCTTTCCCTCCGCCCCTGGATAGTGCTCATCCACGGTGGTGCCTTCACCAACTGGCCGCCCCTCGACCGCACCAGTCCTGAAATTGTGCAGATATCCATGGACCTCGCCAAAAGAGGTTATGTCGTTATCTCTCCGGAATACCGTTTGTTCAGCGGCGACGCCAGCTACCGGAAAATGGCGGAAACCATCATCGCATCCGCTTTTGATATTAACGACCTGATGTGTTTTCTGTCAAACTCCGTCGCAACAGGAAATCCCTATCGTTTAGATACGTCTAAATTCTTTATGGGTGGTTCTTCCTCCGGTGCTTTAATCGCACTGAATTTCGGCCTGTACATCAACGATACTTCCGACCTCAATGCAGAACTGCGCCAAAGTTTAAATACGGTGGCGGCATTCGATAACGTAAATGCACAGACGCTTTTACAGAATAAATTTTGCGGCATACAGCCCAAAGGCATTATCGGTATCTCCGCGGCCATCATCGATACTAATTTTATACAACCGCGCAGCGGAAACGTGTTGCTGATACACGGAAAACTGGATGGTGCGATTCCGTACATGTCCGGTTATCCGCTGGGAAATCCGTCCTTGCCAAAGGTGTACGGTCCCGGCGTCTATCTGGACAGAATGCATCGTTCGGGCTTGCAGGTGGAAGCAGATATTTATGATAACAAATACCATGTGCCGGTGCTGCATCCCTTTGGGGATAATCTTAACCTCGCCCTGCAACTCCTGCTGCAAACGGGTTCCATCTTTGATGTGCCGGTGCTGGACAGTACGGAAAGACATATCGCCAATTTCTGTTATACTATTCTCGGAAGTCCGGTGTCGAATTGTATCACCACCGGTATTAAACAAAACGTAATCACGGGACAGTTACAAATTTCACCGAACCCGTCGAGTGGAGCATTTACTTTGGCATTGCCGGCAGCTGCGCGCAATAAAAAAATAAGACTGCTTGTCTATGATGTAACAGGTGCTGTTGTTTATCAGGAAAACATCATGAGTAGCGGAACCTATACCCTGCATCTGAGTCAGCAACCCAAAGGCATTTACTGGCTGAGTTTAAGTGATGATGCCGAAGGAGAAACTTCGGTATATATCGACAAACTTGTTTTGCAGTGATAAAGTAAATAGAAATTTTATTTCAAATCCCAGTTCTGGTTCATAAAGGAAATACCCCGCACTTGACAGGTATAATCAGGTAAGTGTATACGTT
>JADLAJ010000116.1 GCA_020848255.1 Chitinophagales bacterium | reverse complement strand
GATTTCAATCTTTCGGAAATGTTACCGGAGCTAATGATATATGGCATGTAGATTATGTGAAATTAGATAAAGACAGAGATACAGCCGCCGAAAGAAACATCAAAGAAATGGCGTACGAATTTTTGCCCCCAAGTATGCTTAAAAATTATTATGTGATGCCGTATAATCAATTTGATTCAACGGATTTAGCAGACACTGTAAATATATTTATCAGAAATAATTTTATAAGCCTTACCACAGATATAGTCGACTCTTTAAAAGCAACGGTAGTAAATACAAGTGCCGTTATTAAAGACACTATAGGTGCTTCCAAGGATTTTGGACCTCTATCGCAAAATGTAATTAAATATCCCAAATATTATATTCCTACAGATGTTGTCGGAGATACCGTAATTATAAAGGTAGATTACAGTTTTGCCACCTCTGCGGAAGCGGGAGAACCGGCAAAAGTACAGGCGAATAACGCGGTAACCCATAATCAGGTGTTCAGTAATTTCTTTGCCTATGATGATGGTACACCGGAACGTGGTTATTGGTTGCAAGATGAATCTGACTATGTTATGGCTGTAAAATATTGGCTTCGAAAACCAGATACAATTCAGGCTGTTAAATTGCAACTTTTTCCGATAAGGGCTGATAATGCTCTGGCAAAGTTCAGTATTTGTATCTGGAAAAACTTTGCACTAAGGTCGGTTTATAATGCAGCTGACATGATATATCAGCAAAGCAACCTAAAGTTGTCCGACTTAATAGCTGAATATGGTATTGATACTTTAAATGGCTATTATTATGCGCCAATAAAACCTCAATTTGTAAAAAACGGCGCAAGTTTTCCATTAATTTTGAGCGATTCATTCGCAATAGGTTTAATTGTGGAAACTCCAAATTCACTAACCGTGGGTTTTGACAGAAATAACAATAAGTCCTTTTATAATTACTTTTTAGAGAAAGAAAATAATAAATGGTCTCGTTCCACTCTTCCAGGTACCATGATTATTAATCTGGTTACAGGAAAATCATTACCAGGATATCTCACACCGGTGAAAGAAATAAAGACGCCGAAATACGAAGTAAAAATATTTCCGAATCCAACCCGAGATCAATTATTTGTGGAAGGAATCACTGAAAAAAGCCTCATTGAGATTTTTTCCATAAATGGCAGTTTAATACAGCAGTCACAGTTATCGCAATCCAATTATATTTCAGTTAATGAACTTCCTGCCGCTACGTATGTTATTAAAATAACGAATCTGATGACAAATCAGACGGGAACATCAAAATTTATAAAAAGTGAATGATTCAGATAAAATTGTTTTGTTTGACGGTGTTTGTAATTTCTGCGCCACCAGTGTACAGTTTATTATTCGCCATGACAAAACCAACTCTTTGAAATTCGCCAGTTTGCAATCAGCACTGGGGCAGGAATTACTGACAAAATACAATATGTCAAAAGATCTGGAAGGTGTTGTTTTTATTGAAAATAATAAAGCATACTTTAAATCAGCCGCAGCGTTTAAAATTGTCCGTTATTTCGGCGGATTCTGGCGGATTTTGAATGTATTTTCTGTTCTTCCTTTGTCGGTTACAGATTTTGGATACGACATCATTGCTAAAAACAGATATCGCTGGTTTGGCAAAAAAGATAGCTGTATGATTCCTTCTCCGGAAATCAGAAGCCGATTTTTAGATGTTTAAGGAATTTATTTTCCTGCAAAAATTTTCTTTCAATCTTCTTTCTAATTATCTTTGCAGTCTTAAAATCATTCATTTTTAAATTCAATAATTAACAACTATGGGACGCGCGTTTGAATATCGTAAAGCAGCAAAATTTGCACGTTGGGACAAAATGGCGAAAGCCTTCACCAGAGCCGGAAGAGAAATAGCGATGGCCGTAAAAGAAGGCGGACCAAGCCCTGATACCAACTCCAACTTACGAAGAGCGATACAAAATGCCAAATCTGCACAAATGCCCAAGGACAGGATAGATGCTGCCATCAAAAGAGCCTCTTCCAAAGATGATAAAGGATTTACGGTAGTCGTTTACGAAGGTATGGGGCCACACGGTGTTGCTATCGTTGTTGAGTCTGCTACAGATAACCCAACCCGAACCGTTGCAAATTTACGTGTAATATTTAATAAAAACGGAGGCTCTATGGGAACACAGGGCATGCATGATTTTATTTTTGATCGCAAAGGCGTCTTTAAAATCAATGCCGCAAATGTGGATGCAGAAGAACTGGAATTTGAACTGATTGATGCAGGCCTGGACAGTATGGAAAAAGACGAAGAGAATCACCTGATTTTATACACTAAATTTGCAGATTTCGGCTCTTTACAGAAAGCGCTGGAAGATAAAAATATAGAAGTAATCAGTGCAGAATTGCAACGTATTCCAAACATTCATAAAGAATTGAATGAACAAGATACAGACGATGTGCTGGAACTGATTGATAAACTGGAACAGGACGATGATGTTCAAACAGTTTTTCATAACTTGGCATAATGTTTGAAAGTTAACTGCTCAATTAGTTTTTAATAGTTTTAAAATACACATCATGAACAGAATATTTATATTGCCCTTTGTTCTTTTCTTCAGTATTCTGTCGGCTTTTGCTCAGCCTCAGCCTACCGGTGCATTAACCATTTTTTCAGAAGACGGAGATAAGTTTTTTTTGATCCTCAACGGCGAGCCACAAAATAACATCGCACAGTCCAATATCCGTGTGGAAGATTTACCGCAACCGTATTATACAGCTAAAATTGTTTTTGAAAACAAAGCATATCCGGAAATCTTAAAGAAAAACCTCATGGTAGCTGATTTTGATGGTAATTTCTTAGACGTGACCTACAAGATAAAACACGATAAGTCAGATATGCCTAAAATGGCTTCCATACCATATTCATCCATTCCGGCACAACAGGGATTTATAGCGCCTTCTAATGTGTATGTTGCTCATTATGGTGTTCAGTTGCCACCACCTGCAGCAGTGACTACCACCACCACCATCACCACTACTACGACCAATAATGTGAATGGCGCAAATGTGAATGTAAACGCTATGGGGATTAATATGAATGTAAATATTTCAGATCCGTTTTTGAATGGAAGCGTTCAGACAACGACTACGGAAAGTACTACCATTTCCGGAAATAATCCACCGCCAAGACCGGCTAACAGAGGTTGTGTCAATAATTATGCAATGACTCCGTCCAACTTCTCAGCTGCACTGGCCACCCTGAAGAATCAATCTTTTGAAGATGCTAAATTGTCTACGGCTAAGCAGATAGCCGGTTCAAATTGCCTGAGTGCAGCCCAAATAAGCGATATCTGTAAGTTATTCAACTTTGAAGATTCAAAACTGGATTTTGCAAAATTTGCGTATGTACGTTGTACAGAACCGGGAAATTATTTCATCATAAATAATGTTTTTAATTTCAGCGGAAGTGTGGATGATCTGAATGAATTTATACAGAGCCGTTAATAAATAAGCATAATCCGAATATACATCCTGCCATCTTTGGCGGGATTTTTTATGTCTTTACACTTATTGTTTATTGCAAATTTAGTGTGTTTGATTTTAAAAAAGACGTAAGAGTACGCAAGCACACAAAGCAAAGTTCTAATGGTTGAGTAGGGGAGGTTTTATCATTAAAAGAACTTATGGATTATCATAGTAAGTAAAAAATTTCATTAAGGTATCTGTAAGTATGTATGGTGTAATGATATGCGGCTTACTGCTTACGCCATCATATACAGTTATGTGTGACGTTGCTTGTATGATTCTTCCATCTAAATCAAACTCATAATCATAAAAAACGGTATCGTATTCAAATATGTTTGTATTGCCAAATTTCACCTTGGTTACTGTTTTAGTTAACAAGTTATCAGATGACTGACCGCTAAAGGTTATACCAAAATTCCTGAATCCAATGGTGTTTGTTTTAGTAAGGTCATAATAAAATGAATCTACAATCTTATTCACACCACCATAATTAAGAGCATAATATTCATGAGATGTATAATTCACACCATTATTGTTTACCCTGATTGAGGTAAATCCTTCATCGCTTGCTCCCGAGTAATCCGTATATTTAGTAAGAAAGCAATTTTGATCTATGTTTAAGTATGGAAATGTTTTACTGCTGTTGCTTAAATAATTAATACTATAATAGCTGTAATCACTCTTAATAACCAAACTATCGTCATAATAGAAGTAATGTAATACGATGGTGTCTTGCATTGGGTATTTTATGGTTTCTTTAATAATTCTGTTAAAATTATCATACTCATACGCAGCATAATGTAATCTGGAGTAAGTTGTTTTTATTAGTGGAGTTCCATCCGATATATCAAAACAACCCGAAGTATTATTTGGTTTCTGTGTTTGTTTTTCACATGCTGCTAAACAAGACAACATTACAAGAATAATGATGGCAAATTTTTTCATAATACACTTTTGTTAATAGTAAATATAATAAATTATATCATAAAAGGTGTAAAATTATATGAACTCAGGATGTTTTACGCATAAATGCCATATCAGCCGACTATCATGCTATTTGGTTTTCTTCCGGCTTCGATTCGAATAGTGGTTGTCAGGTGACAACAATTGTCATAAGCAGGTCTTATGGTTTTTTATTTTTATTTATCTCTATGTTTTTTATTCCGCTGATGGGAGCAATCTTTATGGTTTGTTCATTTTTCACCACATAAAAATAATAGAGACTGTTCGTTTCCAACAGACAGATATCTTCCGATTCTCCGGTGTTGTAATTTATTTTATGGTTAAAATGTAAATGGTTCTCTTTTATTCTTTGGGAAGTCAGATACCCTTCTGCGCTTCCATATCCCAGATAGATGGAGAGCAGGCCAATCGCAAGGAATTTTAGCGCCACAAAGGAGTAATAATTTTTAAGTTCATTTTCCGGTAAATCAGCAATGTTTTTCTTTAACTCAAATATTTTTTGCACCCATTTTAAATGCCCTTTTTTTAATAAAATAGCCGGTAAATAAAAGCAAAAAGTAAAAAACGATACGATGGTGATAAATGAAATCGGATGAGAGAATAAAGTGGCAACGGGATTCAGTAAAACATCCATGACGGAGGAGTATTTTAAAATATTGATTCCCAGCTGGTAGAAGAAAACGGATTCCTTTAAAATACCGACTATGATAAGATAAAGATATCCCACAGGAAGTAGCACCTCTAATTTTTCTATGTATTTCATCATGTCAACTAAATTATTCGAACAGCAAAATAGTAAAAAATACTTCTCTGTCAAAATAGCGCAGTCCCGAAGGAGTTGGGTGTGTTGTGGGTGGGATGACGCATGCCACGCTGAAGCTATGCTAAATATATGACAAGGGTGGTGAGCAAGTTTCCGTGCCGCTGTCATTCCGAGTAAGCGAGGAATCTTGTCCGGCTAGTGGTTTGTTGGTGAAGAATACTAACAAAGGCTGGAAAATGATTTGCATAAACTATTTACCTTCTATGCTCGCTATGGTTTTTCACTTGTCCGACTTTAAAAATGTTTCGATGGCTTTCCAGTATTTTTTCGGTACATCCATCCAGCCGTAGTGACCACATTTATTTAATAAAACTAATCTGGAATTCATAAATGCATCGGAAATTTTTTCTGCGGTTTCTGTTTTGATAATATCATTTTTTCCCTGTAACACTAAAACCGCTTGTTTAAAATCGCTAAATTTATTGGAAAAATCGTAGCCTGATTTTTTTAAATCTTTAAATACTAATCCGTTTATTTCATAGTTAGCTTCTATTAATCTGTCTGCAATAATGCAGGCGTTCTTTTTATTGTAGACATAGGCATTTGCTATAATATCGGCACGATTTCTTATGGTACTTGCACTGGTATCATCATTATCTAACAGATTGTTGTAATAAGAAAGACTATCTGATGCTGTTTTGCTGAGATTATGGTTTATCGTTCCGGATACATAAGTCATGAAATCAAGGTTAATACCACCGGAAGAAGAGAAAATTAATTTGGATACATGATTCGGATATTGGTAAGCATAACATGTGGCTAAAAGTCCGCCAAATGAATGACCCAGAATAACCCATTCGTTATAACCAAGATGTTTGCGCAATGTTTCAAGATCCTGTACCATTGCATTCATAGTAATACTTCCTTCATGGACGCTGTCAATTATTGATTTTCCGGTTCCTCGTTGATCATAAATAATGGCATTGTAACCCATATCTGCAATTTTCGAGGCTACTTTTTCAAAGCCATTACAATTCATGCCAGGTCCGCCATTAATTATTACTACCGGCTTTCCTTTTCCATAAGTTTTGTAATGAATGACAGATGTTTCCTGAACAATAAACTGACTGTTTTGTGCTTTCAGTTGGAAAGAAAAACTAATGAATAAGCATAATATCAGGTATTTATAACGCATCGCACCAGTTTATAATTGTTTTCATCATTTCATGATTAAATCTTTTTGCAGCATAAGAATTGTATTCAGGAGTTTCCATCATTTGTATGAATTTTTTCATGGTACCGACTTTCTGCATTTCATGGTTGGTTTTAGGAATGAATTTGTATGTTGCTTTTCCAGAATGACTTTTATTTACTATTCTTACAATTTTTTTGTGATCGACATCTGATAAAGCTGCTATATCAGCGCCACCGTATAAGGATAAGACACTGCAATTTATGTTGCTCCAAATATCACTCATATTCCTTTGGTTTATTTCCTCATGAAACCGGAGCGTTCTGCCGGCAGCAAATTTTCCGCTATTAGAATCATACCCGATTTTTTTAAGCAATTTTACATTATTGCTGTCTTGTGCTATTTCATTCAGTTTTTCAGGATGCTCAAATAGGTTACTGGCAAGAGGTGTTAAGCTTATCATTTCCTCATTTATCTTTTTTATATTTTCACCAAATACCAATGACTGTTCTGAATATGCTTTTAATATATAATCCTTCCATGGCATCAGAACCGTTCCGTAAATGATTATTCCTTTTGGATTATATTCATTCGCAATAATTGGTGCTATTATGCCGCCTAATGAATGTCCGAACAGGATAACATTTTTTGGCTGCACATTTTGGTATTGAAATAGTTTTTTATAACCTTCTTTGAATAGTTGTATTTCATCATTAAATCCCATTTCATGGCATGGAATGCTGGATTTGCTGTCGCCCATACCTGCTTTTTCTACAATAAACAGCTGATAGCCTGCATTCAGAAAATCTTCTTGTAAGAGGTAATAGGGATTATCTTTTGGGAGTTTGTCCAGAGAAGCACAATAAATTCCGGGCAAAAAATAAATTGTTCCCTTAGACGGTTTTGTTTTTGGTGTTTTTAAAAAGCAGCGTATGAAGCCATCCTGAAAAGGAAACTCGTCGTATAATATGTCAACATCTTTTATCGTTTCTCTTGGTCTTTCTATCACTTTTCCACTCAGTATTTTTACTGTTTTATTTCTGATAACAGCTACATGTATGCTGTCATCTGTTCTAAAATCAGAAGCAATTTGTATTAATTCAGCATTGGTATTAACAGTTGAATTGTTTATTTGTGTAATCTGGTCGTATGCCTGAAGCCCAATGAATGCTGCTGTGGTACCTGGCATAACCTCTTTTACCAGAACTGCAGTTGTATTTTTAATTGCCAGGGAATCAGATAAGGCAGCAGGAATTTCAGGATAAAATACGACACCTAACATTCCTTTTCTTTTTAATGATTGTGCAGGTGCAAACGAAATAAAAACAAGAAATAAGAATGTAAGCAGCACCTTTGGCTTTAAGTTATATATCTTCATGGTTTCAAATTATAGCAGCAAAATGGTAGTAGAAAATGCATCAGCATTTGCCTTAAATTTTGTTTATTAGTTGCTGTTTTAGGAAGTATATTACATGTTTCTAAAATTTATCTGCTTGATAAACACTTGTTGCTGTTCATTCAGTTTGTAGTTCCTTGTTTGGAAACCAACGACGGCGTTAGAGACTTCAATGACAGTTTTTTTATTTCCAGCCGGAGACTGGTTTATTTAGTACACACGAGTGATCCTTCGGAAGATTTGCGAGTGATTGAGCTATGTTAAGCTAAAACACCTGTTACAGGCGAGGTCTTGTAACAAAAGTTACCGTCTGATACTTCAAATGGATATACTTTTATACAAAGTAATGAATATGAAAATTATAATCATGTCTTTGTCAGCCATCTTATTTGGTGTTCTGACAATGAGTTGTCAAAAAGACAACACGTATCCGGGAAATTCCATACAGGAACAGATTGCAGCATTTCCGAAAGAGGCATTAAACAATGCAGAACTAAACGGGTTAATACTGATGCGTGAAGAGGAAAAATTGGCGCATGATGTATACAGTGCTTTATACGACAAATGGGGGATGATGATTTTTAATAATATTGCCGGCAGTGAACAGACACACACAGATGCAGTCCTGATGTTGCTTGAAAAATATGATATCGAAGATCCAGCATCTGGTAACGGTGCAGGTGTGTTTAGAGAGACTATGCTGCAAAGGTTGTATAATCAACTGCTGACGAACGGCAATAGCAGCTTGCTGGCAGCACTGATGGTTGGCGCAACGATAGAAGATCTGGATATCTATGACTTACAGAATCTGATTGATAACGTAGACAATCAGGATATTTCATTCGTATATAATAATTTACTCAAAGGAAGTAGAAACCATCTGCGAGCTTTTTACGGACAGATTATTAGCAACGGCAGCAATTACAATGCACAGTATATATCACAGCAGCAACTGGAAGAGATTGTCAATAGTCCTAAAGAAACAGGTTCCTGGAGAAAATCTAAATGAAATGTTTTAAATCTATCTAACCACTTACAAAGATTGTCCGGAATACTTTTGACTCGGAATGGTTTGTCATCTGCAGACTGCCCTGCTGTTTTGTTTTCTTTTGTCTTCGTTTCGTGTAGTGGTTGACAGGTGACTCTTGCCACACTGCAGCTATGCTAAGCTAAACACCTGAAAAGGGCGAGGGAACTTATTGTAATTGTATAGTGTTACAATATAAAATGAATAAAATATGGGAAAATTAATTATACAATATATTTCAAGTGGCAAGGCTATTTCAGATATGAGCAATGATGAACTCATAAGAGATATGAATATAGGCAAGATGCAGGGTTATCAATTTAAATATCATACAAGTAAAATGAATGAAATCGAGTTTAATGGTAATGATTTTAATATACTATTAGATATGGATATATTATCATGGCCTCCAAATGTTGATTGGAAAAACTTAGATTATCCTAATGAAGAAGTAAAAGGTAAAGTATTGGAGATTATTTATTATAGAGATATACATCATAAAATTGAAGATGAAATGAATAAAATTCGTAATGCTGATTTTAAAAGTAAATATGCAATTAGAAGCTCGGCAGAAAGAATACTTCAAATAATTCAAAAAATAGAAAAGCCTAAATATTTAAGCAAAGTAGATTTATATCTGGAGATTTATAGAGATAATTTAGCTCATACAATTAATAAAGAAGTTAGCTACTTAGCTATTGTAAAACATAGTGCATCACAAAAAAAGAAAGATGAAGCAATTAGTGATGCTGTTCGACATATCGAATCTGATATCTTAGGATTACCATTTCGACTTAGAGACATAGATGTAAATTAAAAAATAAAGTAAAATGAAAGATGAATTTGAGTATTACGATAAAAAGATTGAAGAACTAAATCAACTATTGCATACTGCAAAAAGCTCAACTTTGCAAGAATTAATTAATAAATCTGTCACTCTTACTGAAAAGAGTTTAGAAACATTAACACAAACACAAGCGGCTTCTGTAAAGTATATATCAGAACACAATAATAATACTTCTCAAAAAGTTCTTAATTATAAAGAACAATATGAACTATTAGTTCAGAGAAAAAAAATATTGGATACTATACCAAACGAAACTCTTGAGAAAGTATCATTGGTTGAACAGTTTCATATTGATATAGATGTATTTCAAAAGAAAGCAGATTTTGAAGCACAATTTAATGAATTAGTGCTTGATACGTTTAGTAAATGTCAAGCAGAAATAGAAAGAACATTATTGGAATTTATTGTAAAACCATCTAATACAGAATTTCGTTATGAGCAAGTAATGGATATTATAAATCTTTTACTATCGAAATTACAAATACCTGGGTTTGATGAAGTTAATACATTATCTAAATTTTCTGTAAAGTCTAAGAAAAAAGAACACATTAATTCGGGTGATAAAATCATACTTTATATTGAACAGTATAATGATGTGTTAGAAAGATGGGATGTATTATGTAAAAACTATATCGCTATAGTTGAGGCATAATTCTCTGTAGAATCAATAATTATCTACATCCAACTCACATTGAGTTGTCAGGGTTTTCCTCGCCCTTATCTCGCGCAAGTATGCAGTATAGCAATTAGCGTGATGTAGTTGTGGGCTGTAATATTTCCAAAGAAGTACGCACCCTCACAAAGCTAGGTTGCATACTTGAGAGAGTAGAGATAACATCTGCCTCGGGCGAGGGAGTAGAGATTCGTGAGAGATAGATTCTATATTATCTTAAAGTAGTAAATCACTAATAATAGAATAATAACTAACATTAAAATTATTCCTAACAATATTCCAAAAAGTGTAAAAGGTTTAAAATTTTGAATTTGTTTTATGCTAATATCTTCTGTTGCGATTTCAAGTACATGCATCATTGTGTACTTATATAAAAATAAGATAAATTTGCATATAAATAAAATAATTATGAAAAACAAAATTAATACTGATGGTATAAAACTAGTTGAGGCAAGTAATAAACTGTTGTATGTCAGTACAACAGGGAACTGAGTATTAAAAAAAATAGATGGCCTGTCTAATTCTTCGTGTTGTGTTATTCTATAACCATCGGGTATTAAATAATCACACTCTACTTGTGTTTCTATTTCATAATTCCCTGCATCATTCTTTATAATATCTAATATTATTCTATTTGATTCTGAAAATGCTCTTATTATATCTGAATAATTTATATTAAGTTTTGCCCAAATCATACCATTTAATTTAAAAGTCATAATTCTTTTGTTAACTAAATTCTCTTGCGGAATTGTAGTTCCAATAGTTGCCTTTTCAAGTGTAACAGACATATCTGTTGAATCAACGGTCACTGGAAAATTTACAGAAGCATAAAATGTTGTGCTATCACAAGCTAGACTTTTCAATGCTTCTAATTTTGAATCATATGGTAATTTATTAAATAAATATGCATTTGATATAATAATTGAACCTATTATAAGCTGCATAAAAAGCCAATTTAGAATAAAGCACATTAATATGTGGAATATATTTATCCGATTTTTTTTTACAATATTATTAATTATTTTTATTGTTGTTATTATTATTATAAAATCTGTAAGAATATTAAGGATAACAACTTTCCAATCTGGAGAATATTTAATTGAAAATGCATCTTTAGTATAAATATGTTTATCTATACTAATCAAGGTGCCTAAATAATAAAAGATAAATGTTAAAATACAGCTTGTTAAAGCTATTTTTATTATGTATAGAATATAATTTGTTTTTGGATTCTTTTTTATTACTTTATAAATTGATGTACAAGCTTGAATAGGTAAGTTTTTAATTTGATAATTATTAATAGACCACCAATAATTTACTGCTTTATTATAAAGAATGCTTTTTTGCCTTTTTAGAATTACTTTGTCAATCCAAACACCTAATAAAACAAAGACTGGTATAATGGGAATTAGTAGTAATATAAAATTTATAATATTTTTATTCTCAACCATAGTGTAATTGTAAATTATATCTAGCTTGATAATACTTTCTACAAATTAGGAATATCCTTCTTGTTAAACTTATACAGCTGCTCGCTTTCTTCTTCTTTGTATTTCATTACCTGCGCTAAGGCATCCGGTACCACATCGCTGCACAACACCAGTAAGGAACCTTTCTCTGCGTTTTTCACGGCAAAGTCTATGGCTTCCGGTTCTAATGGTATTACCGTAATTTTCTTGTTCGGGTCGTGTTGCTTAATACCGTCTTTCAGCATCTCTATCAGTTCCTCAGAAGTCTTGCCGCGCAGGTTTCTGTCCTGGCGTATAATAATTTCGTCAAACATCTCTGCCGCAATACGGCCAATCTCATTATTGTCTTCTTCTCTGCGGTCGCCAATGCCGGCAATCACACCCACTTTTTTTGTGGCTTCTATATTGTCCACAAACTTCTGCAGCGCCCGCATGCCCGCCGGGTTGTGCGCATAGTCTAATAACAAATCAAAGTTCTTGAAGTTGAACATATTCAAACGTCCCGGTGTCTGTGCCGCAGATGGAATAAAGGTTTCCAGCGACAGCTTAATATCCTGTAATGAAAAACCACGCAGGTAACCGGTCAGCACTGCAGGCAACACGTTTTGTATCATAAACGTAGCACGGCCGCCGTAGGTGAGGGGCACGTTCACCGCTTTGGTAATGCGCATTTGCCATTCGCCTTTGCAAATCGTCATAAATCCATCGTCATAGATCGCCGACAAACCGCCGCGTTTCATGTGCGCTTTGATGTGCTTGTTGTTTTCATTCATGGAGAAGAACGCCACATGACATTTCAAATCCTTACGCATATTGTACACCAGTTCATCATCGGCATTTAAAATCGCATAGCCACTTGGCATCACCGATTCGGGAATCACGCCTTTTGCTTTCGCCAGCTGTTCTAAGGTATGGATGCCTTTCAAGCCTAAATGGTCGGCCGCCACGTTGGTTACTATACCAATATCGCAATGGTCGAAGGCCAGACCAGCCCGCAGCAAACCGCCGCGTGCCGTTTCCAGCACGGCAAAATCTACTGATGGGTCGCGCAATACATATTCCGCACTCGCAGGGCCTGTACAGTCGCCTTTCAACACCATCATATTTTGAATATAAACACCATCACTCGTGGTGTAACCCACGCTATGACCTTTCATTTTTGCCATGTGTGCAATCAAACGGGTGGTCGTGGTTTTACCATTCGTTCCCGTCACTGCCACAATCGGAATGCGGGAATTGGTGCCGGGAGGAAACAACATATCGATGACATGTGAAGCCACGTTGCGCGCCAGTCCTTCGGAAGGAGCGATGTGCATACGGAAACCCGGAGCAGCGTTTACTTCCAGTACCGCGCCGCCGGTTTCATTGGTCGGCAGGGAAATATCGGTGGTCATCAAATCGATGCCGCAAATATCCAGTCCTACAATTTTTGCAATACGTTCTGCCATCAGCACGTTGTACGGATGCACGATGTCGGTGACATCGGTAGCCGTTCCGCCTGTGCTTAAGTTGGCGGTATCTTTTAAATTTAATTTTTCGCCTTTTGGCAGCACACTTTCTTTGGTGAGATTTTTATTCGCTAAAATCTCGTCCGTCATTTTATCGAAATGAATTTGCGTCAGCACGTTTTCATGACCGTAGCCTCGGCGCGGATCTTTGTTGACTTCATCTACCAATTGCTGAATGGTGGAAACGCCATCACCAACAACATGTGCAGGTGTGCGGCGAGCCGCTGCTACCAGTTTGTAATTGATAACGAGCAAACGGTAATCATCGCCCACAATATATTTTTCTACAATGACAGAGCGCGAAATATCTTTGGCTGCTTTAAACGCAAACAAAGCTTCGTCCCAGTTTTGAATATTGATGGTGATACCGCGGCCGTGATTTCCGTTAATCGGTTTTATGACTAAGGGATAACCTAAATAATCTATCGCCTCTTTCAGTCCTTCTTCCGATTTAATCACTTCGCCTTTCGGAATCGGAATTTCCGCTTTGTCGAGCATATATTTGGTGTCTTCTTTGTCGCAGGCAATTTCCACCCCGATGGAGCTGGTTTGGCTGGT
Organism: Chitinophagales bacterium; assembly: GCA_020848255.1. Taxonomy (GTDB): domain Bacteria; phylum Bacteroidota; class Bacteroidia; order Chitinophagales; family JADIYW01; genus JADJSS01. The sequence continues at coordinate 4,462 of JADLAJ010000116.1, read as the reverse complement.
TACAGTAGCCTGAATGCGTTTCTGGTTGGCACCGTAGCCAATCTGACATAAAGAGTATTTATTTAAACGGAACCACGGCATACCGCGGGAAGCCGCTTCTTCCACCAGAGAACCTGTACTGGGTCCGAGGCGTTCGTCTTCGCGCATTTCGCGCATGGTTTCAATATCTTTCTTTAAGTCGTATGTTTCGTTGTTGGCGATGGCTTCCGCAATTCTTACAGCCGCTTTGGCGGCATAAACGCCCACTTTTTCTTCCATGTAATCAAAGACTACAAAATATACGCCTTCTTCGCCGTAGGTTCTTGTTCTGCCGAAGCCAACATCCATACCCGCCAGCGTTTGTATTTCCAAAGCAATGTGTTCGATGACATGTCCCATCCAGGTGCCTTCTTCCACGCGCTGGAAAAATCCGCCTTCGCAACCCACAGAGCAGCGGTGACTGAGCATGGTGGGGAATGTTGTTTTTAAGCGTTCGAGAAATCCGGGGATGAGGTTGGTAGGTTTTTGCTCATACTCCTGCAAATCCAGTGTCATTACAATGAGTTTGTGTCTTCTGATGGACCAGTAGTTCGGTCCGCGCATAGCTCTGATTTCTCTAATCTTCATAGGGTACAGTTGGTTGTTTTATTTTGAAAATACTTTAGTAAAGTAGCAATTTTTAGATAAAATAAGAATTTTTTGATTCAATTTTTCTCTTTATAAGAACGGATGTAATCAGGAAAGGTATTTGTGAAGATGCAAAATGGAATAACAGCACAAAATTATACATGGCTCAAAATGTCCTTTTATTGTCTGTTTCGTAAAGAATATTAACAGTAAGTTTGTATCAGAAAATATACCTGAATGAGTACAAAAATTATTTTCCTGATTCTTCCGCATGTTCATTTGATGGACCTTGCAGGGCCTGATCAGGTTTTTTTTGAATCGATAGATATCGGTGCTGATTTTGAACTGGAATATTGCAGCTATACTGCAGGCTTAGCAACTTCTGCGGGTTTGCCGTTTGAGAAAATAAAACACTTTTCAAAAGTAAAAGTAAAGTCCGGAGATTTTGTCATTGTACCTGGAGCGGATTTACATTTTATTCAGTCCAGGACATTCAAAAAAGAAAAGGAAATATTCAGCTGGCTGAATGCATGTCATGAGCTGGGCGCAAAAATCTGTTCTGTTTGCAGCGGTGCTTTTGTGTTGGCTGAATCGGGCTTGCTGGACGGGAAATCCTGTACAACCCATTGGAAACGAACGAAGGAATTGCAGGAGCACTATCCCAAACTGAGGGTGATAGAGAATGTATTGTTTACGGAAGAAGACGGCGTGTATACCAGTGCGGGAATAGCATCGGGAATTGATATGGCATTGCACATTGTGGAACAAATTAAAGGGGAATATTTTGCGCATAAAGTAGCCCGCGAGATTGTTATTTATAACAGACGGAAAGGAAACCAGACGCAGCAGACGGTTTTTACAGATTACCGGAATCACATACATGCAGGTATACATATGGTGCAGGACTGGCTGCAGGAAAATCTGGACAAAAAAGCTTCTTTAACCGAATTGGCTGAGATTGCTTCCATGAGTGACAGAAACCTGACGCGTATTTTTAAAAAAGAAACAGGATTAACCGTCAATGAATTTACCAACCTGCTGAGGAAAGAAAAGGTGCACAATTTGCTGAAACAGCCGGATTTATCCAGAAGTCAGATAGCCGGGAAGGTGGGCTTAAAAAGCGAACGACAGCTGAGCAGGATTCTGCATAAATGAATTTGAATGTCAAAATATAAGGGTGAATGCGCATTCAGCAGAAATATAAATCAAGAGCAGTAAGGTTTTTAGAAGTATACCCTTTGGGTGACTGGAGAATCAAAGTATACACAATAACGATAAAAGATGCGTTTGTGGATTTAAAAACGATTGAACTTATTAAAAGCAAACTCCCGGAATGGCTGCAACAAAAAGAAAATTACGGACTGGAGACATATGGTATTGCCACGCTGATTATTCATAAAGGCAAAGAAGGCTGTTTTGCCATTATTAACTGGTGGATTGATGAGAATATGCTGCAGAATCATGTTTACCTGGCAGGTACTGAAACGCCGGATGAATTTTCAGTATACTCTGATAAAGGTATCATGACCTGTGTCTGGGAGATGGCGGTTTTATGGTACGAACGGAATTTATGGGTGAAGTATGTGCTGAAGAAACATAAGCAACCCGATGTGGAGTCTTACCTGAATAAACATTTAAATGCAGATGTCTGATAAAGTTTAAAATCTACATACTTTTTACAACTTACTAGGGTAAGTATTTTCAATAACACGGTATGTAATTTACAAAAATAAATGCTGCATATAGTTAACCTTTTAAATCTGTTGTATGATTCGATTTGATTTTTTTATGATGACTTTGATTTGTTGGTTTAGTAGTTACATGACTGCATTTTCTGTAGACAGTCTTCTGCAATTGCCCGCTTATCATCACGTGCGCGAACATAAATTCGATATCAAAAATATAGATATCAATTTGCGTTTCAACTGGCAACTTAAACAGGCGTACGGAGAAACATCCATTACATTATCACTTACGGAAGCTTCGGATTCCGTGATGCTGGATGCAGCAAAACTGAGTATTCAAAATATTACTCTTACCAACGGGAAACAGCTTAAGTTCAGATACGACGGAAGCGAGGCAGATAATGCACTGAGGATATTGCTCGATAAGCAATATCCGGCCGGCGAGGAACTGACGCTTAAAATCAACTATCATACCAATTGGATAAACAGGTCTGATCCCAATAGTTTATGGGGAAGTTTTGGCAAAGGTATCCGGTTTCTCGAACCTACTTCTACCGACCCGGTTAAAAGAAAACAAATTTGGTCAATGGGCGATGCCACTGGCAATCGTTACTGGTTTCCGTGTTATGATGCGCCGGATGATGTAAGAACAAGCTCTTTTACTGCTACGGTAGATAAAGGGTTTATAGCAATCTCTAACGGTAGGCTTATAAAAACAACGGATAATGCGGATGGCACACGAACCTTCAGCTGGAAGGCAGATGTTCCCTATGCCAATCATCTCACTACATTTGTTGTTGGTGAATATGTGGATGTACTGCAAAAATATAATGATACCGAATTGCATAATTTTGGATATGAAGAGGAAGCGGCTGCCGTTAAAGCAAGTGTGGAGCGCTTGCCGGATATGGTGAAATACTTTTCTGAAGTAAGCGGTGTACAGTATCCGTATGCATCCTATGCGCAGGTATTTGTCCAGGATTTTGCAGCCTGGTCGGGAAATCATACGATGTCTGTGATAACGGAAAATATGGTGGATGATTTCCGAACACACGCCGATTATTTTTACCTCTGGGATTTAACGGAAGCAGAAGCACTGGCACAGCAATGGTTTGGAAATTATACTGCCTGTAAAGACTGGAGTGAAATATGGCTGAACAAATCATTTGCACATTACTTTAACTGTTTATATAATGAACATAAAAATGGACGTGATGAATTTTTACTGTATCAGTTGTTGTATGATCAGCAGACTGTTTATCTGAATGACTGGAATGGAGGTTACCGGCATCCGGTAGTAACAAAAAATTATGAAGACATTCAGACGTTTACCGGTGATAATTATGCGAACACCCGTGGTGCGCTCGTACTGCATATGCTTCGAAAACATTTAGGCGATGATGTCTGGTGGAAGGCAATAAAATTCTATATGCAAAACAGCGCCGGTAAGCTGTGTACTACCGCTGATTTCCAAAAATCTGTTGAACAGGCAAGCGGCGAAAATCTGGATTGGTTTTTTGATCAGTGGATTTATAAAATGGGACACCCTGTTTTTGAAGTGAGCAAACAATATGACAAAGTAAAACATCAGCTTGTATTAAACATTAAACAAACACAAACCACAGACAAGAATAATGCTTATCCGCAAACAGCATATTTCAGAGGGAAAATGGATATTGAAGTGGATGACAGCGTCTATCAGGTATGGATAGCACCACAGGCAGATAATATCTTTACATTTGCTTCAGCACAAATGCCCTTATTGGTGCAGGTGGATGCAGGTTGTACCTGGATTAAAGAAATGACATTTGATAAATCTTTAGATGAATATCTGTATCAGTTGCAGCATGACAATGATATCACCGGTAGAAATATGGCGCTGACTGCGCTTGCTAATCTGGCGGCTGATAAATCTGTTGCAGCATCAGATAAAGCAAGGATATTTGCAGCTTTCAGAAATGTAATACAGAGCAGTGTTTACTGGCGATTGCGGACCAATGTACTTGCCCAGTACCGGAATTTAATATTGCCGGCAGGAATAGCCAGACCGGCAATACTTGATACGGCAACATCTGAAATGTTATTGTCTGTCATCCGGAATGAAAAATCATGGTTGCGCACTTCTGCCATTACATTTCTCGGCAACACGGGAAACCCGAAGTACATAGATG
>JADLAJ010000115.1 GCA_020848255.1 Chitinophagales bacterium | reverse complement strand
GCAAACGATCTTCTAAATTGTAATACTGAAAATCGATTTCAAAACCGGCACTTGATTGCATGGAGGTACAAAACTGTTGCACTGCATCAATCAATCCCAAACGTTCCAGCGCAGAAGGCATTAATGCATGTGATATTTTACGAATATCCTGAGAAGCCGTATTCAGCAAATCCAGTGCGGAATTGTATTCCGCGTTGTCCTGAATCTCAATATGCGTTTTTTTGAAATTGGTGAATTTTAGTTTCAACATACTCATCAGTCCGCCAATGCCGTCGTGTAATTCTTTTGCCAGACGGGTACGCTCCTGCTCTTCGCCGTCAATAATGGCTTGTGTGAGTTCTAATTTCTTCTGTTGCTCAATCGTGATGATTTTATTTTGCAGTAATTTTTGTCGTTGTTTCAGGAACAAATACACTAAACCTGCACCAAAAAATAAGACCAGAAATAAGATAACGGCAATCAGCAATCTTGTTTTCGTTTGTTGAATTTCTGTTTGCTGCTGTGCAATCTGGGTTTCTTTTTGTGCCGTTTGATATTTGGTCTCCAGCTCATTCAGCGTGTTGTTTCTCTTTTCAAAAAAAACACTGTCGCTGTTCTGCTGATACAATTGTGCAAAATAAAAGGCATTTTTATAGTCTCCGGAAGTAGCCGCAATTTCTTTGTATAAGCTGTAAACGCGCTTGTTCAGCTGAAAGGACTCCACCTCTTTGGCTAAAGCTTCCGCGTTACCGATTGCCATTTTTGCTTCAGTTAATTTCTTTATGGAATGTGCGCTTTCCGCCACATTGCAATACGCAAAACAGGCATCATATTTAGAGGATGTTTTTAAAATGGATGTTAAAGACTGCTGTGCATTTGTATAGGCACTTGTCCATTCTTTTTTTGATTTATAATATTCATAAAATGCTTTGTAAGCATAGCTGGTGACAAAATTATCCTGTATGGATTTGCCATATTTTAAAGCTAATTCCGCATAAAGCAGCGCGCTGTCAGATAAACTGTTTTTGATAAAAGCAATGGCAACATCATGTGCAATCATACCCTCGCTGAACGTGTCGTTTTTCAAAACAGCGGTCTGATAAGCGAGTAAATTATACTTCAGCGCATTCTGATATTGTTCTGTATTATTATAAATGGACGCGATATTGCTGTAGCAAATGGTTAAACCATTATAGAATTTGATGGAATCAAAAATGGCGGCAGCTTTCTGGTAATTGGCAATCGCTAAATCGAAATAGCCTTTTACCTGATAGATATTCGCCATCGTGTTGTGGGTAATCCCGATTTCTTTTTTGTCAGCAGTTTTTTGAAAACAGCGAATTGCCTGTTTGCATAAGTCAATGTTTTCAGCCTCTCCTGCAGCAGTAGAAAAAATCAGCGCCTTTTTACGCAACGATTTTCCATAGATTTCCGGGGCTGATTCTTTGAATGCTTCATTTTGAAGTATCTGATTGTAATAAAATAAAGCACTGTCTTCATTTAGTTTGTCAAAAAACTTTGCGCGCCCGAATAACGCATCTGCGGCTCCGGCAAAACTGAGCAGATTATACAGCAGACCAAGCAACAATACACTATATTTCAGATTACCTTTCAACGAATCCCACTATTTTAATAAATACTGGTATAAAAATATTATTTTTATTGGCAAACTATAAAAGTATTTTTATGATAAGCATTGGAATTATTGATGATCACGGAATTGTACTGCAAGGGGTTTCGAATATTTTTGCTGCAAAAAAAGAATATACCGTACAGTTTGCGATAAATAATTTATCAGAAGCCAATACAACGTTAGAACAGGCACAGCCACAGGTGCTGTTTCTCGATATCAATATCAAAGGTGATGACGGCCTGGAAGCATTGAAAGTTTTTAAGAAAAAATATGCAGCCATGAAAGTGGTGATGCTGACTTCTTTTGAAGAAACGGCGTTGGTGAAAACAGCTTTGCGTAACGGTGCGGACGGATATTTATTAAAAGATGCGTCAGAACAGGATTTTTTATCCGCGGTGGAAAGCGTTTTGAAAGGCGAACAATACATTCAAAAAAACGTGCAGGACCTGATGCTGAAAGAAGCGATGGGTCAGAAAAAAGATACTTCCTATATTCCCAAACTTACACGCCGCGAAAAAGAAATTTTACAATTAATTGTGGATGAAAAAACCACACAGGAAATAGCAGATACACTTTTTTTAAGTGTAAGTACTGTGGAAACACACCGCATGAATTTAATCAGTAAATTGGGTGTAAAGAATGTGGCCGGTTTGGTAAAACTGACACTGGAACGAGGTTTGCTGAAAGAGTAAATTAAATCTTAGAAAATGTCACTCTGAGCTTACGGGTTTGAGAGCCGACTTTACCAAAATAACTTACCCTGAAACTGCTGGATGTACGCGACTCAATTTCCCAGATTTCATTAGTGCCGCCGCCTTCTACACGCAAACGGGCACCATTACCTAAGTCTTCAATGACCCCTTCATCTTTTATCTGAGGATTTGCTGCATTACATTTGGTAGGGCCTTCATCTAAGACAAAAGTATTTGTACTTGCATTAAAATGCCATATGTTGTCAGACTGGCAAAGTAACACCGCTGGTGAAATAGTTGGAATAGTATCCGGAGCCACAGAATCGGCAGAGTATAAAATACTGCTTTTTCGCCATTCGCTTTTTGACAATTCTTCAATCAATACAGATTTTTTATCTTCTTCTTTTTTACAGGCGAAAAATGCAAACAAAGATAAAATCAGAAAGTACGTTGTTTTCATAGTTGTTATTTTATAGTAGTAAAATTCTATATTCTTTCACAAATAAAGATAAAGGAAAACAATGAAGATATAAAATCATGGTTTTCTACTACTTTACAATTTGCAAATCGATCAATTTTTGAATCCGTGTTCTAATGTTTATTCGCCAGCTGACCGCAGGCAGCGTCGATATCTTTGCCGCGGCTTTTGCGCACATTCGCAATCACTTTATGTTTAGAAAGGTAGTCGATGAATTTCTCGCGTGTTTCTACGGTAGATTTATGAAAATCCGCCTGATCAATTTTATTGTATTCTATCACATTGATTTTAACATCTTCTAATTGCTTGCAGATGTCAATCAATTTTTTGGCATCATCAATAGTATCGTTCACGCCATCCAGCAAAATATATTCGAACGTTACTTCGCCTTTACATTTTTGTTGAAAATACTGCAAGGCTTCTACCAATGCTTCAATATTATTTTGCTCATTGATGGGCATGATGGTATTGCGCTTCTCATCATCCGCGGCATGCAGCGATAAAGCTAGATTGAATTTTACACCATCGTCGGCCAGTTTCTTTATCATTTTGGCAATGCCGGCGGTAGACACTGTAATACGCTTTGCCGACATGTTCAATCCTTCTTCGGATGTTATTTTGTCGATGGCAGTTACCACATTGCTATAATTCAGCAAAGGCTCGCCCATACCCATAAAAACAATGTTGGATAAATTTCTGCCAACACTCTCATTGGATTGTTTGTTGATTAACACCACCTGATCGTAAATTTCGGCTGCCGTTAAATTGCGTTCTCGTTTTAAAAAACCGGTGGCACAAAAGGAGCATGTTAAACTACAACCTACCTGCGAGGACACACAAGCCGTTGCACGGTCTTCCGTTGGAATCAGCACACCTTCAATCAAATGTTTATCGTGCAGCTGAAAGGCAGATTTTATAGTGCCGTCATTGGATTTCTGCACTTTGTAGGCTGAAATGGTATGAATGACAAAATGTTCTTTTAACTTTTCGCGCAATTCTTTGGAGAGATTGGTCATGTCATCAAAATCCACTGCTGATTTTTGCCAGAGCCATTCGTAAATCTGCTTGGCTCGAAACGGCTTTTCACCCAATTGCTCTAATTGAGCAATCAGTTGTTCTTTGGTAAGTGTCCGTATGTCGGTTTGGTTTTCCAATCTATTGCAAAGATAGGTCAACTTTTTCATTGACTAAAGACAAATGACTTTTATATCTTTGAGAAATGGTTCGTAAAATCTCCGCCCATACAATTTATCCGGTAAGCTCTTCACCAATAGAAAATGGTGTGATTGTTATGGATGAAAACGGAAAAATAATTGCAATTGATAATTTAGAAAATCACGATAAAACGGAAATTGAATTTTTTGATGGAGTTATTGTGCCTGGTTTTATCAATGCCCATTGTCATTTAGAATTATCGCATTTAAACGGCGTAGCGCAAACCGGCACTGGTCTGATTGATTTCATTTCGCAAGTGATTAAAAACAGAAACCACTCCCCCGAAATCATTCAGGAAGCCATAGGACGCGAAGAAAAAAACATGATTGATTGCGGCATTGTTGCCGTGGGCGATATTTCCAACACAACAGATACCTTTGCGCAAAAAAGAAAAGAGAACCTATTCTATTATACGTTTGTAGAATATTTCGATTTATTTCAGGAAAGCAACACAGACAACATCCTTCAGCAATATGATGCTGTATTTAATGCATTAACAGAAACTTCTAAAAACCAGAAATCAAAAGTGCCGCACGCTCCCTATTCGGTTTCGAGAAAGTTGTTTGAGATGCTGAAACAAGTTCAGCATGACGGAACGGTGTCCATTCACAACCAGGAAACGCCGCCGGAAAATGAGCTTTTCCTGAATAAAACGGGGGATTTTATCTCGTTTTACGAACGCATCGGGTTTGATACCAAAGATATTCCCAAACTGGAAAAGCCTTCCGTTTACTATGCACTGGAATATCTGCAAAAAGAAAACAGAAATCTTTTCGTACACAATACACTTTCAACAAAAGAAGATATTAAAAGTGCGCACCAAAAATTAGGAAAAGAAAATGTTTTTTGGGCAACTTGTCCGAATGCGAATCTGTACATCGAAAACAATTTGCCGAATTATAAGAGTTTTTTAGAAACGAATGCACAGGTTTGCATCGGAACGGATAGCCTGACTTCTAACTGGCAATTGAATATTTTAGAAGAAATGAAAACGATTCTGAAATATCAGTCGTACCTTGATTTTGAAACGGTACTGCAATGGGCCACCATCAACGGCGCCAGAGCCTTAGGTTTTGCAGATGTTTTAGGCTCGATAGAAATTGGGAAAACACCGGGATTGGTATTGATAGAAAACATGGAGAACGGAAAATTGACAAACCAAGCAACATCAAAAAAAATATTTTAAACACATAGAAACATAGTTTTTTCAAGTCAAAAGATTTACATAGAAATTATAATTTACACATAGCAGAAACTATAAAAGCGTAGCTTTGCTATGTATAACTCGTATCATATAATTTTCTCCTAAAAACTATATGTCTATGTGTTTAAAAAACTAATTCTAATTATTATTTGTGATGAACTTAGCCATCGACATCGGAAACACGCGCACCAAAATCGGCATTTTCAATCAGCAGCATTTGTCGACCGTCATGACGTTTGAAAATTCCAAAGAAATCAATCTGCAGGAGATTATTACCGGCTTTGATATTCAGCAATCAGTTATTTCAAGCACGATTGAAATTCCGGAATACATAAGCGCAGCATTAAGGGAATTGACAAAAAACCTGATTTTAGATCACCGGACAAAACTACCTTTCACCAATTTATACAGTTCAAAAGAGACCTTAGGCAAAGACCGCTTAGCCTTAGTTGCAGCAGCTCAGGCTAATTATCCCAGCCAAAATAACCTGGTGATTGGCTGCGGCACCTGCATCACCTTCAATTTTATCAATGCAAAAAATGAGTTTTTAGGCGGCAGCATCCACCCCGGACTGAAAATGCGTCTGCAGGCCATGCATGCCTTCACCGGTAAATTGCCCTTAATCCCCTTGGAAAACAAGGCAGAATTAATCGGAAACGATACAAAATCGAACATGCTGGCGGGCGTTTTGCTGGCTGCAGGCAAGGAAATAGACGGAATGATAGATGAATATTTAGTTAAATTTCCTGAAATGAATATAATAATTACCGGCGGAGATGCCGATTTGTTGGTTTATAGGCTTAAAAATGAGATATTTGCAATTCCCAATTTCACATTGATTGGGCTCAATCATATACTGGAATATAATGCGTAATCTCTTTCTACTTTTAACCTTAACGGTTTTCATACAACAGGCTAATGCTCAGGAACATACACCTTATTCCCGTTATGGATTAGGCTATGCATTCGATAATAACAATGCACAATCGGCACAAATGGGAGGACTGAGTGCAGCCTTTCAATCCGGAGAAACAGTAAATTATTTGAATCCTGCCTCTTATGCAGCACTGCAATTAACCACGCTCGATGCAGGTTTTTCGGGAAATTTCGGAAAAATAAAGACACAAACACAGAAAGCGAAACAAAATAGCTTCAGTTTAAACTATTTATCGCTCTTTTTCCCCATAAAAAAATACTGGGTAACAGGGGTGAGTTTGCTTCCATTTACAGCAAAAGATTATTTATTGTCTCAAACTTCAGCATTCGACACAGCAACAACGGTTAAGTTTGAATATGAGGGATCCGGAACACTTTACAACCTCTCCTGGGGAAACGGATTCAAATACAAAGGGCTGCATGTTGGATTTAACATTGGATACTTGTTTGGTAAATTAAATAACAATACACTTGCCTATCAGTTAAATCAAACAGGTGCCTACGATGCAGACGGATATACTACCTGGACTTTTACAAATACTAAAGTGAGCAGTTTTATCTGGAATGCAGGAGCACAGTATAATTTGCCAATCAAGAGCAAAAGAGACAGCAACAAAATTTACAACATAACATTTGGTTTAGCAGGCTCTGCACCAATAAAATTTGGCAAAAGAACGTATATTGATGAAGCATTGTACACGTTTCAATCCGGCTATTTAGGTTACAGAAATACTGATGCCGGAGTAAATGACTTTATTACAGATTACATAAAACCACGTGTTACCTCTACCAATATTTTAGATACTCTTTCTGAGAAATTTCAACAGTCTACCAATATCAGAATTCCGGCAACGTTAAATATCGGTATAATTGCTTCCCGCGGTATAAAATGGAGAGCCGGTATTGATTTTAAGTTTCAGCCATGGAGTAAATACAAAGGGTATGAAGATAATACCGCTTCAAAACTGAATAACAGCTGGAGAATTGCAGTAGGTGGTGAGTTTTTACCAAATGATAAGAATTTCTCTAAATTCTTCACAAGACTGAAATACAGAGCCGGCTTCAACTATACACAGACCAACATTAAAATCAATAATACAGCAATAAACGAGTTTGGCATAAACTTTGGAATAGGTATTCCTATAATCATCACAACAGCTAATGATGAAGGATTATTACAAAAAGTTTACACATATGCTTTCAACATCGGATTTGAAGCTGGAAGCAGAGGTACCATTCAAAAAAACCTCGTTCGTGAAAACTTTTATCGTCTTAAATTCGGAATCTCATTAAACGACAGATGGTTTGTAAGAAGAAAATATTATTGATAACAACTGACACATCATTACAATGAAAAAGATTTTTTTAGTTTTTGGCACCTTGTTTTTAGCATTCGGAACGATGCAGGCTCAAAACTGTAACCGCTATATTGATGGCGATAGCTTAAAAACAACTCCTGCCTATTCTATTTATCGTGAATTCTTTAAAAAAGGATTGTATGACGATGCTTTTCCGCAGTGGAGAAATGTGTACAACAATGCTCCCGGATTTCGCAAACAAACATTCATGGATGGGGTGATAATGTATACATCATTAATTCAGAAAGCAACAGACAAAACGGTACGTCAGAATTATATTGATACTTTGTTTCTGGTATATAATAAACAGATTCAATGCCACGGAGAAGACGAATATGTGTTGGGTAAAAAAGCCATCGACTTATTAAAATATGGTAAAAATACAGACATTCCCGAAGCTCTCAAAGCACTGGAAAAAACATTAGCCATTACGGGCGATAAGGCGTTTCCTTACTACATTCAAACGTATTATAAGGTATTGATTAACCAGTTAGGAAAAGACGGAATTACAACAGAATTTGCTGTAAATAAGTATGATGAATTAACAGCCATCATTGATAAAAATATCGCAAATCCGGCTAATAAACAGTTACAGGCATATAAAGACGTGAAAGTTGTTTTAGATGATTTATATACCACCAATTTTGCAGACAAAAGCGACCCTGCTGATTGTGCGAAATTACTGGAAATCTACCTGAAAAAATATAATGCCAATCCAAACGATCTGGAAACTATCAGAACAGTATATACTAAAACTAAAGGTTGTGCAGATAGTGCTACAAATGTTGAGTTGTTAAAGAAATTAAACAATCTTGCACCTAACTATACATACGCAACGAGACTGGCTAATATTTACGTGAAAAATAAATTATTTGATTCTGCTATCGTGTTGTATAAAAATGCACTGGCAAAAGAAACAGACAGCATTAAATTATCTGATTTGAATTATTACATCGCGTTTATGCATTATGCAAAAGAAGATTTTCCAACTTCCAGAGATATGGCAAAACAGGCGATTGTTTATAATCCGAAAAATATCAGAGCATACAATTTAATTGCAACCTTGTATTTGTCCAGCGGACCATTGTGTGGTCCCGGCACAGGATTCCAGTCACAAATCGTATTGTGGCCGGCTTTCGATTACTTTAACAAAGTAATTGAAATCGGAGGTGATGATGATGTGGTGGCTGAAGCTAAGAAATACATCGATGACTATACGAAGTATTTACCGACAAAAGCAGAAGTAGTTGCAAAAAAATTAAGCGTTGGCGGACCTTACACCGTAAAATGCTGGATAAACGAAGAAACTACCGTAAAAGTAAAATAAAACTATAACATTTATCAAGATATTGAAATCCGTCGGGAAGAATTCTCGACGGATTTTTTATTATACAAAATCGTAAATCGTATTCCGAAACTTCGGAACATAAATCGTAAATTAGCATTCATGTTTGATTACAATTATCTGAAAGCGCTGCACATCATTTTTGTGGTGAACTGGTTTGCCGGATTGTTTTATATGCCTCGCTTATTTATTTATGCTACAGAAGCAAATGAAAAACCGGAGCCGGATAAATCCATTTTACTGAATCAGTTTAAAATCATGCAGCAACGCTTGTGGTATATCATCACCTGGCCTTCTGCTGTCATCACGATGATTGTCGGCATTACTTTGTTAATCAAATCTGGTTTTTTATCACAGCCCTGGATGCATGTAAAACTGGGGTTTGTATTTCTATTGGTTAGCTATCATTTCTCACTGCATTACATTTATAAACTGCAACAGCAGTGCATCTTCGTGTTTTCTTCCACACAGCTGCGCATCTGGAATGAAGTAGCGACTATTTTATTATTCGCCATCGTATTTTTAGTAGTGATAAAAACCAGCCTAAGTTTCTTAAGCGGCTTTATCGGTCTGGCAGTTTTAATTATTTTGCTGATGCTCGGAATAAAACTGTATAAATTATTGAGAAAAGAATGAGTGACAAAAAACTCAAATATACACTACCTTTTATCATTCTAGCACTGATACTCATTTTTGTATCGCGCAATATGAGCAACCATATATTGTTGTTTCCGTTTTGGTTAAACGCACTGCTCTATTTTTTCTCATTGGTTATTGCATTTTATTACACTAAAAGATGGAATATTTTCACGAACGATACGGAAGAAAATAAAAAATCAGCCGCTTTCTTTAATGGCATATTGGCTGTTTTGCTTGCTTTCGTGTTGCTTTGTGCGTTTCGTTTGCCTATAAATATTCTTATTAAACAACAATCCGTGAAAAACGAACGAATCACACAAACCTGCCCGATTACTTTTTATTCTTTAGGTCTAAAAAACAAGCAAAAAAAACACATCACTTTTTCTTTTCAGCAAAAATCGATTCGAATGAAAGTAAAACCAACAGTGATGACAAAAATTAAAATGCTGCAAACCCCTCAAAAATTTATACAACTGCAAGTTCGTAAAAGTATTTTAGGAACCTATGTAGTAGAAGATTATGAAGTGAGATAGATCTAGAAAATTATAGTTATACCACAAACGTATTCCAAAGCATTACGCCATTCAACACAATAATTATTAAAGCAATAATCCAGGCAGTAATATTTAACCAGCTGCTGTTTACAAACTGAGCCATCTTGGTTTTATTTCCTGTAAACTGCAACAACGGCACCACCGCAAAACTCAGCTGCACGGATAAAATCACCTGACTTAAAATCAGCAAGGTGCCGGTTCCTTTTTCGCCGTATAAAAAAGCGACAATCAGGGCAGGCACCACCGCAATTAAGCGGGTAATCAAACGTCTAAGCCAGGGTTTTAACTTAATCTCTAAGAATCCTTCCATTACGATTTGGCCGGCTAAAGTGCCTGTCAACGTTGAGTTTTGGCCGCTGGCTAGTAATGCAATGGCAAAAAAGGTAGAGGCGAGTTTTACACCCAATACGGGCTCCAGTAATTTATACGCATCATTGATATCCGCCACTTCTTTTAGCCCGTTGGAATGAAATGCAGAGGCTGCTAAAATCAAAATCGCCGCATTAATAAAAAAAGCCAGCAACAAAGAAACCGTGGAGTCTATGGTGGCGTATTTAATCGCCTGTTTCTTCCCTTCATCATTGCGTTCAAAATTTCTGGTTTGCACAATGCTGGAATGCAGGTACAAATTATGCGGCATCACGGTGGCGCCTAAAATGCCAATGGCAATGTACAGCATATCACCATTCGTAATGATTTCGGTGGTTGGCAATAGTCCGCCCATCACTGCAGCAAATGCCGGTTTTGAAACGGCCAGCTCGTATGCAAAGCAGCAAAAAATGATAAAAATTAATCCGCCCACAAAGGCTTCCAGATAACGGAATCCTTTGTTTTGCAGCAATAATAAAACCAGTACATCTAAAATGGTGATGATGATACCCACCGTTAACGGAATACCAAATAATAAATTGATAGCAATGGCAGAACCGATTACTTCGGCTAAGTCACAGGCGGCAATCGCAATTTCACATAAAATCCACAGCGCAATACTTACCGGTTTAGAGTAAGAATCTTTACAGGCCTGCGCTAAATCCCTGCCCGTAACAATACCCAGTTTTAAAGCCAGATGCTGTAATAAGATGGCAAATAAATTAGAAATCAGAATAACAGATAAAAGCGTATACCCGAAACTGGAGCCGCCGGCAATATCTGTAGCCCAGTTGCCCGGATCCATATAACCTACCGCTACCATTAAACCTGGCCCTGCAAATGCCATCAGCTTTCTCCAGCCTGTTGCATTCTTGGGGACAGCAATGCTTGAAAAAGACTCCGGTAAAGACACAGAAGTTCGTTTTAAACGCCAGTTTTTATCATTTGTCGACATATAATTTCCACAATGTTAAAAATAATTTCTTCTAATTTAAAATATTATTTTTAGATTAGCCTAAATTTTAAACATGATACTACTTAGTGCGG
>JADLAJ010000114.1 GCA_020848255.1 Chitinophagales bacterium | reverse complement strand
TCATTTCGTCCGTCTTTTTAATTTGTATCAACGTGTTTTGCGTCGTTACCTGCTGTGATGTTTCATCGTATGTGGCAATATATTCGTTTATGGTATTTTCTTTGCCTGCCAGATCGTGCTGAATCTGCCGGATAAAGCGGCTCTTTTCGCTTGCATTGTCGCTGATTTGATTGTTATAAATCAGGCGAATATTTTTTGCGCGTTTTAATAATCTATAAAAATGATAGGCGTTGATGCCGTCGAATTGTTCAAACGTAGGCAAACCGAAACCCTTGCGTAAATTGTAAGGAATGAACGAATTGGTCTTATTAGTGCCGGGCAAATTATCATCGTTCAGCGAGAGAATAAAAAGAGTATCAAAATCCAAAATACGTGTTTCCAGAAATCCCATAATTTGGATATTACTTTCGGTGTTTGTTTCGAAAGGAACTTTTACGGCACTTATAAATTGTTTTACAATAAAAGGCAACGCGTTTCTGTTCAGTAAAACATTTTTTTCTTCCAGAGATTGCAGCAGTATATTCAGCTGGTTTATAATGGCATCTTTTATAGGATAAAAATAGCTGTCTCTTTCTTTTATATGCAGTTTCTGTATTGCGTTTCGCACTGTTTTTAATATGCCTGTGGCGTTGTCTGTGAATTGAAAAACAGCGGATGGGAAATATTTTGTCAGAACGTCCTGCGGCATATATGGAACAAAAAACGGAAGGATATTATCCAGTTCTTCTTTTTCTGCAATCTCATTTTTAAAATAAACATGTTCTGTCAATGCAGAAATATCTTTGTGGTAAAAATCTGTTTGCTTGTCGCTGATTCTTGCGTTGCCGTAAAAACTTAACAATGCATTGGTAAACAAGAATAGTTCACTTTGTGCAATAGAATATCCCATCGTGATATTAGTATTGCTTGCATCTATGGTATAAAGTAAAGGCGACAATAAATGTTCATCACATAAAACGATGGCGGTTTTGCTAAAGTTGTCAGTTTCATTAGTCTTCAACGTTTGTGCCACATACTGTGTTTGTCCGATGTTCGATGATATTCCAACGATGTCAATGTGTTTATTTTCTTTCAATGAGTTTTCAATGAGCCAGTGACTGTTTTCCGCTGAGAATTTTTTCTGATAATCTCTCAGGAAGTTTCCTGCTTCGTGTAATTTGTTATTCAGGAAATGTTCATCCGCATCCCACCAGAATTCAGTATCATATTGATGTTCGATTGTTTTAAAGATTTCTTCTTCACAAACAGATAAAGCATTGAATCCACAAAAGGATACTTTTGAATAGGGTAATTGGAGTTCTTGTGTTTTTAGATTTTCCAGCACTTCTCTGTAAGCCATTCCTTCATAGGCAAAATGGTGTTGCTGCAGTCTTTGTTTCAGTGAAGCATACATTTCACCCAATAAACTCCATGTTTTTACAAATTCTGTTTTATAGATACTTTCCTTTTCTTTAGTAGCTGTTGTGAGAATGAACTGGTCGATGTATTTTTTTGTCTCTT
This sequence comes from Chitinophagales bacterium, assembly GCA_020848255.1. Lineage (GTDB taxonomy): Bacteria > Bacteroidota > Bacteroidia > Chitinophagales > JADIYW01 > JADJSS01. Next base: position 9,688 of record JADLAJ010000114.1, on the reverse strand, counting down.
CAGAAATAGAGAAGGTGTCTTCTATTTCTTTGTGTGCTTTTAAAACAGAAAACAACTGTGCCGCATTCACGAGATATTTATCACATTCATCAAAATCTTTCAGAATCAGTTTACCCCAAGGTAAAAATTTTTCCAAAGGTTGATGGGTGTTTGTCAATTCGTTTTGTATCTGATGTAATTCTAATAATAAGTACCAGTCTTCTTTAATAATGTAAGAAGAATAAGTGTTGATGAAATCCTGAATGGTAATGGTTTCCGGGTGAATAAAATTTTCATCCGGGAATTTTTCTTTAAGAAAATTAGTGAAGTAAACGGCTGCTCTTTTGGTCGGAAAAATATAGCAGCGAGTGTAAAGATACGGCAAATCTTCTTTCGTTACAGACCCGGCAATTTTTTGTAAAAAGGCTTCCATTTGACTAAGATACAAAAACTATAGTTTATTGGGAGACCCGAAAATTCGTTCACATTTCGTTCACACAATAACCCTGAATAAAACTTGATAAAGGACTTAAAAGACGTATTAAAACGGTTTAAACCACAGAACATTCAACCTGCCTTTACGCCATAGTGATACGCTTGATATTACTTTGCAGTATCAAATTAAACACACAAATGAACACACATTTTAAACACACATTGATAGCAATCTTAGCATTGCTGCCAATCATCGGTTTCGCACAGACCGGTAAAATTTCGGGAATCATTATTGATAAAACCACTCAGGAAACACTCATCGGAGTTAACATATCTGTGGCAGGTTCTACACAGGGTGCAACGACCGATATTGAAGGCAAATACGAAATTGCAGATCTGACACCGGGTATCTATAAGCTCGTTTTCACTTATATCGGTTATGCCGATAAGAATGTAGAAAATGTTGATGTAAAAGCAGAAGAGACTACCACTTTAAATGTGAGTCTTGAGCTGGCAACCAACGAACTTTCGGAAGTTCAGGTGGTGGACTTTAAAAAAACAAATTCGGAAACGGCAGTATTGTTGGAAATGAAAAATGCCACTCAAATAACAAGTGGTATTTCTTCTCAGCAAATACAAAAGACCGCGGACAGAGATGCTGCACAGGTAGTAAGAAGAATTCCGGGCGTTTCCATTCAGAGTAATTTCATCAATATCAGAGGGCTGAACCAACGATACAATAATGTGTTACTGCATAATGCAATGGCACCATCCATGGAAGCTGATGTTAAATCTTTCGCATTTGACATTATTCCTTCTGCACAACTAGATAGAATCATAGTGTTAAAAAGCCCATCTGCAGATGTGGTAGGTGAGTTTGCCGGTGGTATGGTCAAGATCTTTACCAAAAGTTTTCCGGATAATAATTTCGTAGATATCTCTTATGGAACTACGTTTAGAGTAGGAACTACTTTTAAACCCTTTTTTAATCAAAAAAATGGCCCCTTGTTTTATCTGGCAAACGACCCTAAAAATAATCTTCCTTCAGGATTCAGTAAAGATGTGAATGCGCTAAGCTTGCAGCAGCAGGTAGATGCTGGAAAACAATTAAATAATAACTGGACGGCTCAAAAACAAGCTTCAATTCCGGATCAGCGTATAGGCATCAGCTTTGGAAGAAGAATAACAACCGACAAAATGCTGATTGGTATGATTACCTCTATTAATTACAGCATTTCCAAACAAACATTCAATATTTTCAGAGCAGATTATAACATTTATGATTTTGCCAATAATAAACAGGATGCTAAATATAATTATACAGATGAACAATACAATAACAATGTACGGTTAGGTATACTGCACAATTGGGCTTTTAAATTTGGAAAAAATACCATTGAATTTAAAAATATTTTCAATAGCAACGGACTATCTCAATATACACACAGAACAGGAACTGATTTAGCAAATGATTTGACCGTCGATAACCATGCCTTGTATAACGCATACAAAGGAATTTACGCTGGTCAGTTATTAGGAAAACATCAGGTGAAAACTGACAACAACGCTATTGACTGGGTAGTTGGTTACAGCAGAGCATACAGAAAAGAACCCGATTTCAAGCGTTATACATCTACACTCAATACTGCCACCAATATCTATGAAATAAATGTGTTGCCAACTTCGGTTAATCCAAATTCATTAGGTCGTTTCTTTTCTGATATGCAGGAAAACATCGTAACTGTTGCAGTAAATTCTACCAATAAAATACTAAAAGCTGCTGACAAAGGAATCATTCCTTCAATTAATGGTGGCGCATATGTAGAATATAAAAACAGAGATTTTAATGCAAGAATTTTAGGATTCAAACGTTCCGATTTCGATTTATTCGATTATAATTTTGCCACACAAGGCATTGATGTGTTGATGCAAAATATCAACACCACTAACGGTATAAAACTGGGTGAGCAAACACGCTCTTACGACTCTTATAAGGCGAATAACTTAATCGGTGCATCATATGTAAACACAGAACTTTCCATAAAAAGTAAAGTGCGAATTGTTGCCGGTTTCAGGTATGAATATTCTAATCAGCATCTAACATCCGGCACACAATCGGATTTAATTGAAGTTAAAAATATTAAACATGCGTATTTACCATCTGTAAATATCAGTTATAATATCACACCGAAAATGCTGGTGCGTGCAGCTTATGGTATGAGTGTTAACCGTCCGGAATTCAGAGAGATTGCACCTTTTGCATTCGATGATTTTTACACACGATATACCATTGAAGGTAATCCGAATCTGAAAAATGCTACCGTGCATAATGCTGATATCAAATACGAATTTTATCCTTCCAACGGCGAAGTAATCAGTGTTTCTGCATTCTACAAGAAGTTTCTAAATCCGATTGAATCCAAAGCGGTTGTAGGTACCAGTGGTAGCACGTTCTCTTTTGCAAATGCCTATCAGTCGGATGTTGCAGGAGTGGAGATTGAATTTAAAAAATCATTCACGACGGCAAAAAATTATTTCATTAAACATTTAGGATTAATGGCAAATGCATCATATATCTACAGTAAAGTAAATCTTGGAAAAGAGAATGTAGGACAAAGTGATAATCGTCCATTACAAGGCCAGTCTCCATATTCTATTAATGCAGGGATTTTCTTTGAAGATAAAGAACTGGGTTTACAGGCAAACTTATTATATAACGTTATCGGGAAAAGAATTGCATTTGTAGGAACAGATGATAATCCGGATATCTATGAAATGTCAAGACATGTTCTGGATTTTAATATTCAGTACCGTTTCAAGAAAAATGTTGAAATCAGTTTATCCGCAAACGACCTCATTAATCAGCCGATTCTTTTTCTGCAAGACGGGAACCGTGATAAAAAATGGAACAGAAGTACAGATCAGGTATTTCAGAAATATCAACCGGGACAAACAGTTTCTTTAGGTGTAAAATATAATTTCTAAAAAAAATTCTTTAAACAAATTTTATGAAAACAAAACAATTTAATTTAAAACAATCAGTGCTAACAGTTGCAGTATTAATTATAACGCTTGTTAGCGGTTGTAAAAAAGATGGTAATAATAATGATGTTATAGTGCCACCTGCAGACAGACCTGTTAGAGATGTTTCCGGAAACCTGACAGGAAATATACTGTGGGATAAAGATACCGTTTACCGTTTAAATGGCGTTGTAAACGTAGGGATAGATTCAATTCAAACTGGAACAACACCGCAGGCTACTGGTATTTTAACCATAGAGGCTGGCACCGTTATCGTAGGTAAAAAAGGTACAGCAGGTTCAAATCCGGGTACATTGGTAATTCACAGAGGCAGTAAAATCTTTGCAGAAGGAACAGCTGCCAAACCGATTATTTTCTCTTCTGCTGAATCATCAAAAGCACCGGGCGACTGGGGTGGATTGGTTGTTTGCGGAAAAGCAACGAATAACCAACCTGGTGGCTTTGCAACATTAGAAGGCAGTTATGGTGCACACCACGGTGGTTCTGATGATGCAGATAATTCTGGTATTATCAAGTATGTACGTTTGGAATATGCAGGTTTCCCAATCTTAACAGATAAAGAAATCAATTCATTGACTATGGGTTCTCTGGGAAGCGGTACAACAATCAGCCATGTACAGGCTTCTTACGGTTTGGACGATGCATTTGAATGGTTTGGCGGTACGGTAAATTGCGACCATTTAGTTGCATTCAAAACTACAGATGATGATTTCGATTGCGATTTCGGTTACAGAGGAAGAGTGCAGTTTGCCGTTTCTTTCAGAAGTGCAAACCTGGCAGACCCTGTTTCCGGTTCCAATAGTTTTGAAGTAGATAATGATGGCGGTGGTTCTACCAATGCACCTTTTACTGCACCATCATTTTCTAATGTATCTGTATTTGGTCCGAAACAAGATTCAACAACCAGCATTGATGCCAACTTCAGAAGAGCAATGCACCTGAGAAGAAGCAATAAAATTAAAATCTACAATTCTTTCTTCACCGGATATCCTCAAGGTGTGGTGATTGATGGTGGAAATACCAGAACATACGCAGAATCTGACGAATTAGTAATTAAAAATTCAGTATTGTCTTTAATGGATAGCTGGAGCGCTTACGTGCCTTATAAATCAGATCAGGCAGGTTTTGATGTCAGTGCATGGTTTAATGATGCAAGTCGCGGAAACGGAACGGTGGCTAATGTGGCAGCAGTAGGTTATACAGCAGCAAATTTATACAACTCAACAGCACCTAACTTCCTTCCGGCAGCAACTTCTTCTTTATTAAGCGGAGCAAGTTTTACTGGGTTAACAGGCTTTACAACGGTAGCGTATAAAGGTGCTTTCGATGGTACAACTAACTGGACAAGCGGCTGGGCAGAATACAATCCTGCAGCATTAGTATATGTAAGATAAAATAACACCTACTGTTATTCGTGTGTGTGTAAAAAGCGAATAACAGTTTTCATCTGTGTGTAACCCCGATTTTTATCGGGGTTTTTTTATTTACACGCATCGCGTCATCCTGAACTTGTTTCAGGATCTACAACTCGCCGTTGTTGGTATGCTGCAAAGCAATAAGCATGATGCTCCCATAACAAAATATTCTTTTTAGGTAGTATATTTACAGTAGGCAGTTCGTTGGTTGGAAACCAACGACGGTAAGGGTTTTTTCAAAAAAATGAATAACGATTTTTTAAAAATGATGACTGATCAGGAATTGAAAGAAATAGAGGAAAGGTGTAATAGAGCAACAAAGGGCCCTTGGGTATCCTTTGTTGAAGGAAGAAATAATGAAAGTGGTGATAGTTTCATTATGACTGGTATTCAAGAAGGTGAAGATATTTGGAGCGAATCTAGAGGAGAGGATATTTATTTAAGAGGCGCAACAAATGATGACCAAGATTTCATTGCACATGCCAGACAAGATATACCAAGGCTATTAAAGTTCGTAAGACAACTTAAATTACACATAGAAAATAAATAAAAACACATTTCCCTCCAACAAAACCACACACAAAACAAACTGCCTTAACAGCCACTAAGAATCCTTATGCTATATTTACATTGTAACCGGACAATTTTGTAAAGACTTCTTATTTGGTTCCCGATGCTCGACACATCGGGTTTTTTCGTCATTGCGAGCGTAGCGTGGCAATCTGTTCAATTTATCCTTTTCTCATTCTTAATAAAGAGAAGAATCTTTTGCTTATTTTTATAGAATAATTTCTATTTAAATGAAAAAACTATTCAAAGTTCTCGCAGTCGTTGTTCTTGTTTTATTTGTAGCATTCTTTGCTATTCAAAAAAAATCAATTCCAATAGAAGAGTTGAAAAAGAAATACACAACCGCTACTTCCAAATTCCTGGAAATGGACGGTATGCAGGTGCATTACAGAATAGAAGGGGAAGGAAAGCCGGTAGTGTTAATACACGGAACCGGCGCCAGTTTGCAAACCTGGGATGGCTGGACAGACTCATTGGTAACAAATAATTACAAAGTAATTCGTCTGGATATGCCTGCATTCGGTTTAACAGGGCCGAGAAAAGACAATGATTATTCATCCAAAGCATACGTCGATTTTTTGCATCGCTTCTTGCATCAGATAGGCGTGGATACTTTTGCGCTTGCAGGAAATTCGCTTGGCGGCGAGATTGCCTGGAAATACGCACTGGCGCATCCTGCGGATGTTTCTAAATTAATATTGGTGGACCCTGCCGGATTTTACTCCAAAGAAAAAGGAAACGGCGCCATTATTTTCAAACTGGCTAAAATTAAATGGCTGGCTGTATTAATGGGAAAGATGGATACTAAAATCATCGTCAACCAGACATTAAAAGATGTGTACGAAGACGATACTAAAATTACCGAAGCGCAAAAACAGTTATATTATGAAATGTCGTTGAGAGAAGGAAACCGCGAAAGTTTTTCCGCGCGTGTACAACAAATAGATAAAGAACCGAAGCTGGATATTAGCGGAATAAAAACACCGACTTTAATACAATGGGGCAAGGAAGATAAGCTGCTGGATATTTCTTTGCTGGATAATTTTACAAAAATTCCCGATAACAAAGTAGTTGTTTATAATCACTGCGGACACTCACCTCAGGAAGAAATACCGGCTGCATCCGTTGCAGATGTGCTTTCTTTTCTGAAAAATTAGTAGTTTGGTACACTTATTGCCAAGTTTAATAAAAATAGAAATTTTTATGAAGAGAATTATCATGTTGTTTTTTGCAGGAAGTATTTTTACTGCAACGGTTTCGATGGCACACGCACAGGGAGCCGGTGCTGCATATACGGCCAGCAACCTTACACCGGAATTAAATGCGATTATTGAGAATGCAAAAAAAGAGTGCAATCTGAATCCTGACCAGTCAGCAAAATTTAAAAACGATTATATTTTATTTCTGAACGAAAATGCTAAGCCCAATGCCAATACGCAGGGGCTGTTTTTTTTGTTGGGAATTAAATTCAGAGGCTATATGAATGAAGCGCAGTTTACCAAAATAACGCAGATGATAAAAGACGGCAAGCTGAATCCTCCGGGAAATAAAACAAACTTAGCGACTCAAACCGCAAAAACGACAGGCGCTCTAACGCCTGCAACAAGCCCCACGCCACTTCCGGCTTCCGTTACCAGTCAGTCAAACGTGACTACTATTTTTGAACAACTGAGAACGTTTATGAAAATAACGCCGGAAAAGGCTGCGCAGGTGATTCCGATTCTGAAAGATTATGATCAGCAATTAGGCAAAATAAAAAAAGAGAATGCCGGAAATGCTGCAAAAATAAAACAGCTGACAGATGCGTTGAACGGACAGGCAGTGCCGAAACTGAAAATGTACATGAGTGATGAACAACTGACAACTTTGGTGGTTGCGCTCGGTATGCAGGAAAATATTCTGTCGGGAAAAAATTTATCTGTAGATCAGAAAATATTTTTAGATAAAGTGCGCGGCCAATACGGGTTAAATGACGTGCAAACAATGTCTGTTATTTTGGTTTTGGTACAAGGTAAAATCAGAGGAGATGCAATAGGTTTGTTGTCTAAAGTAAATCCTCAGCAGGCCGGACAGGAATTTATAATATTGATGCAGGATTTGGACGGACAGTTAAAATCATCTTTAACAAACGACCAGTATATTAAAGTGAAATCAGATATAGAAAAATTAATTAAAGGACAGAAGTTATAGTTGACAGAAAATATATTTAAAGTTGAAAAAACAAAGACAGCATTTCTTATTGAGATGCTGTCTTTATTTTTGGTAAGACTTAATAATTTCAACTACTTTCTCGGCAGATGAATTCCAGTCGAAATGGGTTGCCTGTGTTTTGCCTTTAGCAATTAAATCATTGCGTAGCACATCATTAATAATCAGCTCGTTCATGGCGGCTGCTATCTCAATGGTATTGGTTGGCTGAACGAGTAGGGCAGCATTTCCTGCTACTTCAGGCATGGAAGAGGTATTGGAACAGATGACAGGCAAGCCTAGAGTCATGGCCTCCAGAATGGGAATACCGAAGCCTTCAAACAAACTTGTGTACACTAATCCATATGCGTGCTGCATCAGTTCCAGTAAATCAGTTCGTTCAATTTTTTCTATCCAGATTACATCCTTTTTATATTTCATTTGATGGTAGAAGCTTTCCAGCTCAGCATTCATCCAGGCTTTTCTGCCAACAATTACCAGTTGATGCGGGTGAGAAAAAGTAGCTTTAAAATGTTCAAATGCTTTCAATAAACCCAACACATTCTTTCTCGGATGTACTGCTCCAACGAAAATAAAATAAGGGATACCTTCAGCGTCTTGGCTCTTGACTCTTGACTCTTGATTCTCTAATTCAAATCCATTATAAACCACTTCAATTTTTTGTGCTTCAATGTTGTAAGTAGAGATAATATCCTGTTTAGTATACTCAGATACAGCCAAAATTTTTGCTGCTTTTTGGCAGTATTTTGGTGTGAAATAGCGATAAAACTTACGAACTAAATATGGAACATGTTCCGGAAAATGCTCAAAACCCAAATCGTGAATAGTGATGATTTGTGGAACGTTTGTTTGTAAACTTGCATATCCGTCCGGTGAAATAAATAAATCAATGTTGTATTCCTTCAGTGCTTTCGGAACTGATTTTTCAAACCACCAGTACCATAAAAACGGATGCCGTGCCGGTGGAGAAACAATAATTGGTGTAACATTTTTTGCGAATATAAATTCTTCTGAAAAGGGCCTGTCAAACAGAAAATAAAATTCGTGCTCCGGCATCAGTTGCACCACCCGGCTGAAAATCTCCTGCGTGTAGATACCGATGCCCTCCAGCTTGTCTTTCAGTAAAAAGCGCGTATTAACGGCAATCTTCATAATTCTAACTTAAATTCACTTATAAACACTTGCGGGCACTTATAAACAGTTATTCACAGGTGTCGAAAGATAAGATTTTCAATGCATTTTATATTAGATTGAATTACTTAACTTTGAAAAAAAATACACACTATGAGATTTGTGGTTTCCTCAGCGCAACTATTAAAAAATTTGCAAAAAATCAGCGGCGTTATCAGCACCAATACGGTATTGCCGATATTAGAAGATTTTCTGTTTGATATTGAAAAAAATAAATTAACGATTACTGCTACAGATTTGGATACAACAATGTCTGTTGGCATGGAAGTGGAATCTAAAGAAAATTTCAAAGTAGCGATTCCTGCCAGAATCTTGTTAGACAGCTTAAAAGCATTGCCGGAACAGCCGATTACGATTGCGGTAGATGAAACCACTAACGGTATTGAAATTACTACAGACAACGGTAAATATAAATTAAGCGGTGAAAACAGTGCCGATTTCCCGAAAGAACCTACGGCAGACGGTGTGGATGAAGTGAAATTAGCTTCTTCTATCTTGAACAAAGGCGTTTCTAAAACCTTGTTCGCCGTAAGTAACGATGAATTACGTCCGGCAATGACGGGTGTGTTTTTCCAGTTAGATGATAACGGTATCACCTTTGTAGCAACTGATGCACACAAATTGGTGAAATTCAACAGAAACGATGTGAAAGGCGGAAATGCATCTTTCATCGTTCCTAAAAAAGCGCTGAACTTATTAAAAGCGGTGGTGCCGAATAACGATACAGAAGTTTCTGTGCAGTTCAATAAATCAAATGCATTCTTCAGTTTTGACAATATACAGTTGATTTGCCGTTTAATAGACGCGAAATATCCGGATTACAATGCGGTGATTCCAAAAGAAAACCC
>JADLAJ010000113.1 GCA_020848255.1 Chitinophagales bacterium | reverse complement strand
TCCTCTTCATACACACCATGACGCGCATAAAATTCCATTCCTTCTAACCCAATCCAAACCTTTTTTTGCATACCTTTGTTTATTATACAAAAATAGAATTTTATGTCCAATAGATATGCTTCTTCTTACCGTGGTTTCGATTATTTAAATTTAGACGAACAACTGAGTGACGAACAGAAATTAATCCGCGACAGCGTGCGCAGCTGGGTAAACACTTCTGTTATCCCGATTATTGAAGACTGTGCAGAAAACAATCAGTTCCCCAAGCATTTGATTAAAGAATTGGGTGAAATCGGTGCTTTCGGTCCGCATATACCCGTAGAATACGGCGGCGGCGGTCTGGATGCCATTTCTTACGGATTGATTATGCAGGAACTGGAACGCGGTGACTCCGGTATTCGCAGTTGTGCCAGCGTGCAAAGTTCTTTGGTAATGTATCCTATCTGGAAATACGGAAGTGAAGAGCAACGGATGAAATTTTTGCCAAAACTCGCAAAAGGTGAATTTTTGGGAAGTTTCGGATTGACGGAACCAAATCATGGCAGTGATCCATCTTCTATGGAGACACACCTGATAAAAAAAGACGGAACATATATTCTGAACGGCGCTAAAATGTGGATCACCAACTCTCCCATGTGCGATATAGCCGTAGTTTGGGCAAAAAACGAAGAAGGTCATGTGGTGGGTTGTATCGTGGAGCGAGATATGAAAGGCTTTTCAACCCCTGAAATAAAAGGAAAATGGAGTTTGCGTGCCAGCATTACGGGTGAGCTGATTTTTGACGAAGTGGAAATTCCGGAAGAAAATATTTTACCATTGGCAAAAGGTCTGAAAGCACCTCTGTCCTGTCTGTCCTCTGCCCGTTACGGCATTGCCTGCGGTGCCTTAGGCGCTGCTATGGACTGCCTCCACCATGCCGTGGAATACAGCAAGGAACGCAAGCAGTTTGGGAAACCATTAGCTGCATTTCAGCTGACACAAAAGAAACTGGCGGAAATGCTGACGGAGTTGACGAAAGCACAATTATTGTCTCTGCAATTGGGAAAACTGAATATTGAAGGAAAAATTACGCCTGCACAGATTTCTATGGGCAAGCGCAACAATGTAGAAACAGCCTTGCGTATTGCCCGGGATAGCCGTCAGATTTGCGGTGCCATGGGTATTACCGGTGATTTTCCGTTCATGCGACACGCTATGAATTTAGAAAGTGTAATAACTTATGAAGGTACACATGAGGTGCATCTGCTGATTACCGGAATGGATATGACCGGTGAGAATGCGTTCGGGTAATTTTTTTCGGACAGCCGTTAAACTAGGTTAATTAGTTTTATCAGACTTTTCTGTTTGCGTTATTTGCATGAAAAAAATGCAACACCTTTCCTTTCGTTACCAATACTTTTTGCTGTTTATTTTCATCTTTATTATTGAAGTTTTAATTGCAAAGTATCTGCAGGATCCTTTCATTCGCCCTTTTGTCGGTGATGTGCTTGTGGTTATACTTATTTATAGTTTCTTCAGTATATTTTTAAATTGTTCGACATCAAAACTGGCATTTGCCGTTTTTATTTTTGCCTGTAGTATAGAAATCTTACAATGGTTTCATCTGGTGAAACTCTTTCATCTCGAAAACAATAAATTCATGAAAATAGCACTCGGTTCTGTTTTTGACATAAAAGATATACTTGCCTATTTCGCAGGCTATCTGATTTGTCTGCGCATAAAATGATTTAAAAATTTACCGTACTGATTGGTAGTAGTGTAAAATTATCTCCGTAACTATACTGAATGATTTTGTTTCTCCCTACTGCAATCAGATGAGAATCCAGTGCAATCACATCTGTCACATCATCCGAATATGTATTTTTCAAGCTTAGCGCAGTGTGGTTGCTTGCATCAAAGACATTTAAGCCGCCACCGTTACCGCAGCAAACATAAATTGTATTATTTCTTACCCCCAATCCCATCGGCTGATTCATCAGGTAGGTTGAAACCAGACTCGGGTGAGCCATATCGGTAATATCAATCACATTAATCTGATCAGGAATGCTGGCATTACAGGTCGTTCCACCACGTAGGGTAACATATGCGGTGGTTCCGTCCACCACTACCGGATCGCAGGAGGTGGCGTGTGAAAATGCGGACAGGAACTGCGGATTGAATTCATCTGAGGCGTCCACCACATACATACCATTGGTAGATCCGATAAATAAATAATCACCCTGTTTAAATAAGGTTTCAAACTGACCGCCGCCCATCCATTGATTCAGGTATACCGGTTTATCAAAAATGGTTTGTGCCGGATTGCTAATATTAAATACTTTCAGGTTATTGCTTTCAGTGATATATAATGCGTTACGGTTAATTTGAAATTTAGCATAAGAACCGCCGGTACCAGTTGTACCTCCTGAATTGTTAGCCATAGCTACATCTTCATATTGAGTAAAAATGCCTCCTCTTCTTGGTCTTGGCCTTTTTCGCATTTCAGTCGTATATCCTGTTATTATTTCATCTGCAGACGGATATTTGTCATTTGCAGAATATTCGATTGATTTAGGATATTCCGGAAAAAACTCTACTGAATTTTCAACCGTTTTTACTAAATGAACAGCATTCATATCAGAAATATCAAAAACCAGTAAATCCACATAATTATCTGCGTATAAATAATTCCCTTTAACTGCAATATCATGCACACCTTCAATATTCAAAAATAATTTATTGAGTGGTTGTGCCGGGTTTTGATTGTCAAATATATGCACACCGGATTCCTTTGCAATGTAAAAAAGATACTTTGACGTAACATATATCTTTCCATCCGCATTCGTTTCCTTTGTAGCTTCTACTTTTACGGACTGGCGTATGTCCTGTAAAGACTTGATTACTGGAACTGCAAATGGTGCATAAAATTTGTCTTTATTACAGCTGCTGAAGAAAAATATACTAATGCTTAACAGGATAAATGGTATCTTTTTCATTTGATTGGATTTCAATATTAAATAATATTCTATCAAATTTAATAATTTATTTTATGAGTTGTGTTAAAATAAATTTCCAAAAGTAACAAAGTGCATAACTAAGGATTTTACCTGCTGTTTTAAAAAGTTTTTAACCTTATTAAGTTATACAATATCTAATATGAAGAATCAAAAAAAGCAGTAACTAATTCACTTTCACATGCTAAACCTAAGGTTTCACGTTACCGCAGTTTATTAACATTCTTTACACAAGGTTTATACACATTTATTTGACTATTCCTGAAATTACATCGAAATTATAATTGTATTTTCGTCAGCCCATGGAAGATCAAACCACCAATAAGAGAACAACACGATTTACGCGCAATAAAACGGAAGATATTTCTAATATGCTATATGGAAAAATTCCGCCACAGGCACGTGAACTGGAAGAAGCTGTGCTGGGTGCTCTTTTAATTGAGAAAGATGCGATTTCCTATGTATCTGATATTTTAAAACCGGAAAGTTTTTATGTAGATGCTCATGCTACTATTTTCCGTACTATTCAAACTCTGTTTGGCAAATCGCAGCCTATCGATTTGCTGACAGTTACAGAAGAATTAAGAAAAGGGGCTAAACTGGAAGAAGTGGGCGGTGCATTTTATTTAAGTGAACTCACCAATAAAATAGCATCTTCCGCCAATGTAGAATACCACGCTCGTATTATCATTCAGAAATTCATTCAACGCGAGCTGATTCGTATTTCTAATGATATTATCCGCGATTCATATGAAGACACTACAGACGTTTTTGATTTGCTGGATACCGCAGAGAAACGCATTTACGAAATCACGGACAAGAACTTACGTAACTCTGTACAAGGTATCGGACAATTGGTTTCTAAATCCATTTTACAGATTGACGGATTAATTAACCGCGAAGACGGATTATTGGAAGATTCTGTTCCATCAGGTTATCTGGAATTGGATAAAATGACCTCCGGATGGAAAGCAACAGACTTAGTAATTATTGCGGCACGTCCGTCTATGGGTAAAACGGCATTCGTATTAAACTTAGCCAGAAACGCTGCGGTTGATTTCAATATGCCGGTAGCGATTTTCTCTTTGGAGATGGGTGCCGTGCAACTGGCAAAACGTTTGATTTCATTGGAATGTGAGATAGATGCGCAAAAAGTATCTAACGGAAAAATGAGCGATAATGAGTATGCCATTTTACGCGACAAGGTGGAGAAATTATCCATGTCTCCAATTTATATCAATGACCAACCGGCGATAAATATCTACGAGTTACGTGCACAATGCCGACGTTTGCAGAATGCACATGGTATTAAGATGGTCATTATCGATTATCTGCAGCTAATGAGCGGTGGCGGCGATAAAGGCATGAACCGTGAACAGGAAATCTCCTCTATTTCACGTTCCCTAAAAGGACTTGCAAAAGAGTTGAACATTCCGGTAATTGCCTTATCTCAGTTGAATCGAAGTGTGGAAACGCGCGGCGGTGATAAGAAGCCACAGCTTTCCGACTTGCGTGAATCTGGCTCCATCGAGCAGGATGCGGATATGGTTATGTTCTTATACCGACCGGAATACTACAACCTGAATGAAGGCCAGGACGGTGCTTCCTTAAAAGGTGTTTCTGAAATTATTATTGCAAAACACAGAAATGGTCCTACCGGCTCTGTAGAACTTAGATTCAATAAAAACTTCGGTCGTTTCTACGACGCCGGTGGTTTAGCAGATGAAATGCAGGAATTCAATAGCTACAAAACATTACCTTCCAAAGGAAACTTTATGAAAGATGAGGATGGAAAAGGTGCAGAAAACTTTGATATCTTCTAAAAAAAAATTCCCGATTGTTTATCATTTCTTATAAATTAGAATAAAAGTCTCAACGATTCTTGTAGATACATCTTTTATTTGATTAAAATCAATGCGGAATAGATTTAGTTAACTTAACTTTGCCTTAACCTTATAGAAATATAGAAACATAAAAATCCACCCAAACCGCTAGCAATAGCGGTTTTTTATTTTTTAGAGGGTAGTTTCAGTAAAAGAGAAGGATTGTCCTTTATATCATTAACGTAATTTTCTACATCATATTTGATACTCTGGATATTGGGAATGCCGAATTTCTTTAATAATTCTTCAATCTTAAGTTGAATACTGCCATTTACAGTATCTACGTGCTGGCGCAAGTCCACAAAAAATGTGTCAACAATACGTTTTCCTTCATCTTCCGTAAAATGATTATTCTGAATCAAATCCTCTATTAACTCTTTGAATTTTTCATTCGTAACCGATGCTGCACCGATGGAAGTGTAAATAATTTTTTTGATAACTTCTGACATAGTACAAATTTAGAATAAAACAACTTAAATCATAAACCAACTTATGCACCTTTTAGTAAAAATAACATCAGCTTAAAAAATTAAACTGCTCCTCATTTATGGAAAATAAACGGATTTTGTATCTCAATGTGTGGAATCAAATTGAAGGACACGGATTGATAACTGATTTACCGGATTTTAAAATCTGGCCAAATTAGAAGAATCAATATAATCTATGTTTAAAATTCTTTATTCCGATAACAATTCAATAAATTTGACATTCTGAAAAATTATGCTACCTCAAAAACGCTGGACATATTTAGAAGCCGATGAAGATGTTGTGAACGAATTGCAGAAGCAATTAAATATTCATCCTGTTTTGTGTAAACTACTGGTTTTGCGCAACATAAAAACGTTCGAAGACGCCAAAGATTTCTTCCGGCCGAGTCTGGATAAACTGCACGATCCTTTCCTGATGAAAGATATGGAAATAGCTATTTCAAGAATTGAAACAGCTATAAAAAACAATGAGCATATTTTAATTTATGGTGATTATGATGTGGATGGTACTACAGCTGTTTCATTAGTATATTCTTTCTTCAAAGAGATTTACGATAAGGTTGCATACTATATTCCTGACAGATATACAGAAGGTTATGGTATTTCATTTCAAGGAATTGATTTTGCGGCAGATAACAACGTAACGCTTATTATTGCTCTCGACTGCGGCATTAAAGCCCATGATAAAGTAGACTATGCAAATGAAAAAGGAATTGATTTCATTATCTGCGACCACCATTTGCCGGGTGATACACTGCCAAATGCGGTAGCTATTTTGGATCCTAAACGAAATGATTGTACCTATCCTTTTGATGAACTGAGTGGATGCGGTATTGGATTTAAGCTGATACAGGCTTTTGCCAGCAAGAATAATGTGCTAACAGAAAAGATTTACGAACAGTTGGATTTGGTGGCAGTTAGTATTGCTTCAGATTTAGTTCCAATTAACGGAGAAAACAGAATACTGGCTAAATTTGGAGTGGATAAGGTCAATACAAATCCACGTGCCGGATTTAAAGCTTTAATGAGCGAACTAAAACTCACTCGTATTTTGGATATTACGGATTTAGTATTTATCATCGGACCCCGTATCAATGCAGCCGGTCGAATTGCACATGGCTCGGAAGCCGTTACTCTGCTGATAGAAGAAGACTACGATAAAGCGATTGAAAAGACAAAAAAAGTACAGCAAAACAATACCGACCGTAAAACACTGGACAAAGATATCACGGAAGAAGCTTTTGCGATGATTGACTCTAACGATGTCTTAATTAATAAGAAATCAACGGTTTTATACCAGGAACACTGGCATAAAGGTGTCATTGGCATTGTAGCTTCCCGTTTGATTGAAAAATACCACCGCCCTACTATTATTCTTGCATCAGCTAATGGAAAAGCTGTAGGTTCCGGACGCTCCGTACCAGGGTTTGATTTGCATAGTGCCATTGATGCCTGCAGCGAGCATTTAGTTCAGTTTGGAGGTCATAAATATGCTGCAGGTATGACTATCGAGTTAGATAAAATTGACGATTTTACAAATGCATTTGACAAAATAGTAAATGACAGAATTTTAGACGAACAACTTATACCACAGATTGAAGTAGATGCCGAACTGGAACTTACGGATATCAATGAAAAATTCTTTAA
Organism: Chitinophagales bacterium; assembly: GCA_020848255.1. GTDB lineage: Bacteria > Bacteroidota > Bacteroidia > Chitinophagales > JADIYW01 > JADJSS01. The sequence continues at coordinate 3,232 of JADLAJ010000113.1, read as the reverse complement.
TATTCTGGAACAAATGGGTCCGTTTGGCCCGGGAAACATGCGCCCAAATTTCGTTACTAAAGATGTGTATGATACCGGTTACAGCAAAATATTAAATGGAAACCACCTGAAATTAAATATTCTGAAAGACGGACAAGACCCGCGCAACGGTGTTGGTTTTGGAATGGGTAACTACATGAAGATTGTTCAGGCAAATGAAACATTCGACATTTGCTATCAACTATATGCGAATGTGTGGAATGGGCAAACCAAAATTGAATTTAAACTGAAAGATTTACGATAATGATTTTACGTGCCGAACATTTAGTAAAAACATACAGCAAACGAAAAGTCGTTGACAATGTTTCTATAGAAGTAAATCAGGGCGAAATTGTTGGTTTACTTGGACCGAATGGCGCCGGTAAAACAACCACTTTTTATATCACCGTCGGACTGGTTACGCCCAATGAAGGCAAGGTTTATCTGAATGACAAAGATATTTCCAATGTTGCGATGTACAAACGCGCGAAACTGGGTATTGGCTACCTTCCTCAGGAAAATTCCGTTTTCAGAACCCTCAGTGTGGAGGATAATATCAAAGCGATTTTGGAATTTACCGATTTAAAGAAATCAGAGCAAAAAGACAAACTTGAACTGCTGCTGGATGAATTCGGATTGAAACATGTGCGCAAAACGCAAGGTAAATTATTGTCGGGTGGTGAGCGCAGAAGAACAGAAATTGCCCGTGCATTGGCTTCTGATCCGAAGTTTATCTTATTGGATGAACCTTTTGCCGGCATAGACCCTATTGCCGTGGAAGATATACAGCAAATCGTTGAAAAGCTGAAACTACGCAACATCGGTATTCTCATTACCGACCATAATGTACAGGAGACCTTGAGTATAACCGACAGAGCTTATCTGTTATTTGAAGGTAAGATACTGAAACAAGGCAGTGCGGAAGAACTTGCCTCAGATGAACAAGTACGTAAAGTGTATTTAGGACAGAATTTTGAGTTGAGGAAAAAGTAATAAAAGATTTTCGATTATCTATCGCATATAAGTTTAAAGTTTTTGTACTCGTTTATTTTAAAGTAATTATTGTCTTTATCTTTTAGGTAGATGTTTGAAAACTCATACTCAAAATTCCTGATATCTGCTTCTGTCATTTGAGCAATCAAAGATTTTAATGCTTGTGGAATAATATTTCCTGAAGATTCAATTTTATACTTTACACCCTCTTTTGTATTTGTAATAATTAATTGATATCGTACTATACCATAAAACCGGATCGAATCCTTTAAATCTGTAAATGCTCTGATTGTTGAATAACTGCACATATATTTTGGCATAGATGCGTCTATCTTATTCCCACAAACATCATTACCTTTACCTGAAATATATTTGATTTCAATTCTTGTTGAATCAAAAGGGATATTTTTCTTTTTCGTAAGCGAAACTAATTTATCCAACTTCTTAAATTCCTTTACTTCTTCTATTGAGTCATCTCTTTTCCTTTTTACTTCTGCTAATTTTTCTTGCTTAGTATTTATTTCATTGTCACCATATAATTTTGTAAATTCATCAATATTAACTTCTTTTCCATCTTTTGAATAGAAATACAAAGAATCATATAATAAAAAAACTTCTATTTTATTTTTTCCTGTCATTGGATCTGTAACATAAATACTATCTTTTTGGGGATACTTTCTTTCAAATTTCAAGTTACCATTATCCCAATATTCTTTTATTACATTCTGAGAAAATGTATTACAACAGAAAAAACTGAATATTATTATTAAGAAATATTTCATTGAATATAAACGTTAATCAATCATTCTTATTTCACCACCAACCTCTCATCAAACCTGAACAACTTCGTTTCTTTAATTTTTACTTTATGAAAATCCTTGTGCAAAGGATTTATCAGGTAATTAAATTCTTCCGGCATCACCACGGAAGGTACTTTTAAAAGTATGCTGGTATTTTTTTTCAGCCAGTTATCGCCAATTGATTTAAAATTGCTGTTCAGTCCGTTTACTTTTAATTCATTATAAATTTCGGCATAACTTATTTCTTCCATACTATTTTCAGGAACCTCAATAACCACTATGGAAAAATCTATTGGCTTCACATTTTTGGGTGGCAAGTGCACCAGTACTTCCAAAGCAGCTAATGCTCTGCTAGAAGAAGTATATACAACAGCATTGCCTGCGTTATTCCATCTACCTCCGTATAGCTTGGCTCCGATTCCGTTTATATCGTTAGCGTAATGTGTATTGCAAATTCTGTAAACCAGCATGAATTCCTTGTAGGATTTAAGCAAAAATACCGTGTTCAATTCTTCCTAATTCCTGTTCTAATAACTCAAAACCGAAAATCGTATCTAAAAATGAAATAGGCTTTTCATTACTAAAAATAAGAACCGGCGATTTCATCCAATCACAAAAATTATCTAAAGTACCGAAAACTTCTGATCCTCTTTCGTAGAGGCGTTGCAAATGCAATGCACGCTCAGAAGCATCTTTGCTTAGTACATCTTTATCTTCGTATCGCTGCAAGGTACGCTCTGAGATATTTAAAACGGATGCCATTTCTTTTAACGTCAAATCGTATCGCTTCATCAAATTTTCTATCTGATACATAGCCATGCCGTTTCTGGATTTATTAATTAAAAGATGTGCATCATCTTTTACAATAGAGGAGAATGAAGACTCCGTATAGAATGGCATTTCTTTATCCATTACCAATGTAGCTGGTTGTTCTTTGACTGGATATTTTATTGATTTCTTTTTCAAATAACGACATTTGTCTCAAAATTAATACATTTTGTCGTATTTGTCAAGTTTTTTTACAAAAAATGTTTCTCATTTTTCATAACATTTTCTAACGTCCACTCTATTTTCTGCTCGAAAGCAAATTGACGAACCTTGCAATCTTGTATATTACAGCTTTTGCAGGATTTCGGATGACAGGGATCTGCATGAATAAACGTTTCTAAATTATTGGGAATGATGTCTTTAATATTTTCTTCGACTAATTTCAATTCATCGTGTACTTCATTTGCATTAAAGTACCATGGAACCGTTGTATGGCAATCAATATGTATTTTTTCACCAAATTTTATAATCCGAAGATTATGAATATCAATCCAGTTATCTCTGCGTTTGTCATTTAAATGATATACCACTTTATCCAAAAGCGCAAAATCAGCCTCATCCATAATTCCTGCAACTGATTTTTTAAGAATTTT
>JADLAJ010000112.1 GCA_020848255.1 Chitinophagales bacterium | reverse complement strand
TGGGGCAAAATGTGTTTGTAGCGAATAACGTAGTGCTGGGTAACAATGTGAAAGTACAGAACAATGTTTCTTTGTATGAAGGTGTGATTGTTGAAGACGATGTTTTTATCGGGCCATCGGCTGTTTTTACCAATGTTATTAATCCGCGCAGTTTTATTGAACGTAAACATGAATACAAAAAAACGCTGGTAAAAAAAGGAGCGAGTATTGGCGCCAACTCAACGATTGTATGTGGTGTAACGATTGGCGAATACGCCTTTATCGGTGCGGGTTGCGTAATTACAAAAGATGTAAAACCATATGCGTTGATGAAGGGAAATCCTGCCAGACAAGATGGCTGGATGAGCAAAGCCGGCCATAAATTAATTTTTGAAAATGATGTTGCCATTTGCACAATATCGCAGGAAAAATACAAACTGGAGAATGATTCCGTGGCAATCTTATAATTTTACAACAACACTATGCAGAAACAATTCGCACTGATAGGAGCAGCCGGTTATATTGCGCCCCGCCACCTGAAGGCTATAAAAGAAGTTGGCGGAAATTTAGTGGCTGCTTATGATGTATCAGATACCGTTGGTGTATTGGATAGTTTTTTTACGGATTGCGAATTTTTTACAGATGAATTCGCTTTCTATGATTTTCTGATGGATAAATGTCCTGTGGATTATCTGGTAGTTTGCTCCCCTAATCATTTACACGAAGAACATTGTTATGCTGGTTTAAAACTAAATGCCGATGTAATTTGCGAGAAACCTTTGGCATTAAGCGCTGAAAGTCTGCAAAACTTAGTGGATGCAGAATCATATACCAACAAACATATTTATACGATTTTGCAATTGCGTCTTCATCCAATGTTGCTGGATGTAAAGAGAGAAATAGAAGCCTCTACAATTGAAAAACATGAAGTATCTGTAGAATATTTTACGCCGCGCGGCAAATGGTATCATGCCAGCTGGAAAGGAAATATAAAAAAATCCGGCGGCATTGCTACCAATATTGGCATTCATCTATTCGATTTGGCAAACTGGTTATTTGGCGATATTAAAGGAATTTCCGTTGATATAAATAATGACACTGAAAGCGCCGGATTGTTAGAGCTGGAGAAAGCAAAAGTAAGTTGGAATTTAAGCATTGACAGCTCTTTATCTCCCAAACGGCAGATTACGATTGATGGTAAAACCTATGAATTTACTGAAGGCTTCGCTGATTTACATACTGCATCCTACCAGGAAATCTTAAATGGAAAAGGCTTTACCATTCATGATGTAAAGCCTTCCGTTGATATTGTTGAGCGAATAAGAAACACAAACAGATCCTGAAACAATCCCGAAATAAATTCGGGACAGGATGACAAGGTGTTACTTCCTGTCTTTTCTCATAAATTTCTTTCTGACAACTTCTCCGTCAAAAGATACTTCTGCCACATAAACTGCTGCATTTAGCAACAATGTTGACATATTGAAATTGTTGTATCCTTTGGCACCGTCAAAATCCTTGCTGTACATTTGTTGCCCCAGCACATCTATGAAGCGGATATTGACCTTACCGTCTTTTGGCAACATGATACCAAAATTAATGTTATCTAATGCAGGATTAGGGTATATATTTAAAATATCAAAACTACCTACGCTAAGTTCTTTACAGGATGTATTATTATCTGTTCTGTCTTCTGCAGCATTATTATTTACATTGTCAATTGTTGCACAGACAACAGGAATCTGACCACTTTCGCCCGGCTTAATTTCACCGGTGAAGACATATACCGTTGTTTGCCCCGGCAATAAACTGCCAGTCCAATTTTCGCGAATAACGGAACCTCCACCCAATTGCAAACTTAGTCCAAGTGCGGTTATTTCAATGTTGCTATTGTTTTTTATGCTCACTTGAATCTTATAAAATTCACCGTTTGGAATAATCGTTACGGAAGTCATTACGGCATCAAGATTTGCTTTATCTACTAAGATAAATTTTATCAAGGATTCTGTGCAGCCTCTGAAATCTGTTGCAATCAATTTAATTGGATATGTTCCAATAGTATTATAACAATGTTGTGGTGGATTAAATCCTTCTATCAAAGAACCTCCATCCCCATAGTCCCATAAATAATTACCATTAACGGGAGATTGATTTGTGTATGTTACACACAATGGAGGCAATCCATTTTGAGGTGAAAAAGTAAATTTAGGTTGTGGTGGTGCGGACACGGCAATAGAACGCAATTTGGTACCGCTGCAACCCACTGCATTCTTTGCATTTAACTGTATAATATAATTACCTTGAGTATTAAACGTATACTTGGGGTTTTGAACAGTATCTGTTGCTTCACCTGAAAAAAACCAATTCCATGTAGTAATTGGTGTTCCGTCAGGCGTAGACGAAATATCAGAAAACTGAATTTCTTTCCCAACGCATTGAGTTTGAGAGACTGTGAAATCCACTATCGGAAAATCGTACACTTTGACCTGTCTAATAGCTGTGTCGCTGCAACCTTCATCAGAATTTACTTTAAGAATTACGTTATATGTTCCCGGTTCCGGGTATACATGCTGCGGATTCCTGATGGCTGTTTCAAAAGTACCATCTCCAAAATCCCAGCTACCCCAATTCAGATTAGGTATTGTATTAGGAGATTCTACGGTAGCTAAGAACTTTAAACTCACGGGTGTTTTACCACACACTGCATCAAAAGAGAAATTAGAAACCGGTGATGCGCTCACTCTCAGTGTATTAGAAACGGTATCTGAACACCCGTTAGAGTTAGTTGCTTTGAGTCTAATGGTATAAACACCTGATGTTGGAAATCTGAAAGATGGATTTTGAATACCATTAATAAAACCTAACCCGTTAAAATCCCAAGACCAGTCGGAAACTGTTGCAGAATTTGCAATTGTTTGATCTACGAAAGTTGTAGGTAAATCAGCACATGACAACAAATTGTAAAAAGACGGTACGGGTTTTCTATTGACAATAAATGATTTGAATATAGAATCCGAGCAACCTTGTGTTGTGGTAATTTTTATTGCAGCGAAAGCAATTCCAGATGAATTGAAAATGGTCGTTGAATTTTGTAACCGAGAAGAATCTCCGTTACTGAAACTCCATTTCCAGTTAGCAACATTTACGCCAGCCGGAGGTATTGAAATATCATTAAATGAAGTTGAAGAGTTTTGACAGATAGAGGAGGTTATTTCAAAGTCTGCTTTTGGTGCAAGACCTGCTACCAAAACAGCAATGGTGTCAGACAAAGTACAGCCGTTTTTCTCTACATAACTAATAAAAATATCTTTGGAGCTGAATGTTGTATCACTGTTAGTTGTTGATCCAGTTGACCATTGAAAAGATTCAAAAAGTGAATCATTTTTTATATATATTCTTTCACCTCCGCATATTCTAATTAAATCACTTTGATTTCTTTCCGGCAGATAAACAAGTGGTGTTGTATCCAAAAACTTTGTTACAGTGATAGTATCTAAAACAGTTTTTCCATTTTTAGTGATGCTTACAGTGTATTGGCCTGGTGTTTTAAAGGTAACATTACTCGTTGTTTTTCCGTTAGACCATACGATAGCATATGAAGCATCTAACCCTAGCGACACATCAACACTATCTCCTGGACAAAAATTTACAACCGCACCTTTGAGTCTTCTGTAAGGGTAAACTTCGATATCATCTTCTGAAACAGTTCCAAATATATCAGTTGTTATTACTTTGTATGTTCCAGCCGTAACTACTTTTGTGGTAGGTGTTGTATCTCCGTTTGACCATAAGTACCTTGAAAACCTGTTACCTGCATTTAATACAATGCTGTCAGAGAAAGAACTTCCGGCAACTGTATCTATACCCAGATTTACCGGTGGAGCATATTTATTAATCAGATATGAGTATATACTATTTTTTTTTATGTTGCCAAGGATAGTATCAAACATTATAAGTTCAGCAATTTCTCCTTTATAAGCCAAGTTTGGTGCATCAACTCTTGCTCCGATATTGGTTAATGCTAATTGTGAAACAGTCTTAGTTCCTATAAACTGAGAAAAATTAATTCTTTGTTTGTTGATTTCCAACGTTGAGTCTGTAATGGTATAAATTGAATAATCAGACCTCAACGTTGATTGGGGGGCTATTAAAACGGAACCATTTAACCCTGAAAAAGAACAACCTTCATTAAACGCAAGCACTTCTGAGGAGAATCCATGAGAACTTCCCCCTAAAAAAAACTGCACATTTGATGTGTTTGGTTTAAAATTACGAATACAGAAAAAAGTAAAGTTTGTAGTATTAATAGATGGTGTAATATTTAAAACCATAGGGTTGGTAAAAACACCATTAAAAGACAAAACATTTCTGTTATTTAGCCTAGGAATTGTACTTATATACAAAGGCTGTTGAGGTACATTATTTTGTGAAGCAACTCTAGTCGGTACCTTTCTGTCCTTCCAACTGCTTACAGACCCAGATTGTATAACATTCTCGTTAGCATCGAACCAAGAAATTAAATTATTATCGTTATTTAAATCAATCAGTTCTATCTTTATTGTAGGAGACCAAATTAATTCACTGGTTCTTTTAAATCTGCAATAATATGTGCCATAATCAGCAAAGGTTTGTGAATAAGAACTGAGTGGTGTTAAAATAGTATAAGAAATATTTCTAAAGTTGCTGTCCGTTGCTATTTGCAACTTATAGTTAGTTGTAAACGAATTAGGATTCCATAGAAAAGATACTGTTTTTGAGTCAATCGTTTGTCCGTTTTTAGGTAAAACAAAAGGCTGATTGGAGAAAGCTGTATGAAAACAAAATAGAATCGATATATAAACTAAAACTCTAAAATTCATACCATAAACTTAATAAAAAAAATGAACTTATCAACCCTTTCAGTTTTAATTTTCAATTATCTAAAAAAATAAGTACCTTTGTTGATTTTGCAAATGGATTTTTTTAGATAAACCAGAATAAATGAATGATGTTAATCATCAAATGTGGACAGAAGAAATTAGTGCTGAAACCTCACTTTTCAGTATTAATTTAAAAGAAGTATGGAGGTATAAAGATTTACTCTTTATGTTTGTTAAAAGAGATTTTGTTACTTTTTATAAACAAACTATTTTAGGTCCTATTTGGTTTTTTTTACAACCCGTTCTAACAACTATAACATTTGTAATAATTTTCGGAAAAATTGCAGGAATCTCTACAGACGGAGTACCTCAAATAGCTTTTTATCTTTCCGGAATTACTATATGGAATTATTTTTCTGAAGTACTTACCAATACATCGAATGTATTTGTAAATAATGCTTCCATATTCGGCAAAGTCTATTTTCCCAGGCTTATCATGCCGTTATCCATTGTTGTTTCCGGATTAATGAAATTCTCCATACAATTTCTGTTGTTCCTCTCGATAGTTTTTTACTATGCCGTAATAGATGTAAAAATCCATCCAAATTTATGGATTTTAGCAACTCCGTTATTGATTGTGTTAATGGCAGCATTAGCCTTAGGTTTAGGAATGATATTTTCTTCTCTGACATCAAAATATAAAGACTTAACTTTTTTATTAACATTTGGCATTCAATTAGTTATGTATGCCACACCGGTAATTTATCCAACCTCATTATTGTCTCCGAAATTAAAGCATTTCATGAATTTTAATCCTCTTACGGGGATTTTTGAATGTTTTAGGTATGGATATTTAGGTGCTGGTAATTTCAATCCTGCAATGTTGGTTTTCAGCTTTGTTATCATTACTTTTATATTATTATTAGGAACACTTATATTTAATAAAGTTGAAAAGAGTTTCATGGATACTGTATAAAAATCAAATATGAGCAATTTAGCCATAGTGGCAGAAAATATTTCAAAACAATACCGGCTGGGAAAAATAGGAACCGGCACTTTAAGTCATGATTTAAACAGGTGGTGGTATTCTGTCAGAGGCAAAGATGATCCCTTTTTAAAAATTGGAGACACTAACGACAGAAGCACAAAAGGATTCAGCGATTATGTCTGGTCACTGAAAGATGTTAATTTTGAAATCTCTGAGGGTGATGCCGTTGGAATAATTGGTAAAAACGGGGCGGGTAAAAGTACCTTGTTAAAATTATTAAGCAAAGTAACCAAACCTACTACAGGTTGCTTTAAAACCAAAGGAAGAATAGCTTCTCTGCTGGAAGTCGGCACCGGGTTTCATCCGGAAATGACAGGCCGGGAGAATATCTACCTGAATGGGGCAATCCTGGGTATGACAAAAAAAGAAATTAACAGAAAATTTGATGAAATTGTAGATTTTTCAGGGGTTGAGCGATATATAGACACCCCTGTTAAACGATACAGCTCCGGAATGTACGTTCGTTTAGCATTTGCGGTTGCCGCACACCTCGAATCTGAAATTTTAATCATTGATGAAGTATTAGCTGTCGGTGACGCCGAATTTCAAAAGAAATGCCTTGGAAAAATGGGTGATATCTCAAAAGGTGAAGGTAGAACTGTCTTATTTGTGAGTCACAACATGGCAGCGGTTAAGACTTTGTGCAATAAAGGCATCGTACTTGAACATGGCAAATGTGTTTTTGACGGAAATGTTACTGATGCCATAAGTTATTACTTAAAAGGAGATGCAGAAACTCAAAATAAAAAAACATTTGGAAATGATTATAATAAAGCATCATTCGCATTACATGAAATAAGTTTAAGAAACACAAACAGGACAAACGACGAACCGCTGCTGGAAAATGAAGAGATAGAACTTCTGACTTCTATAGAAATTAAAAAAAATAATCCGGATGACGATTATTGTATTACATATCACCTAATCAATGAGCTGGGTGATTCCTTGTTTTCATTTTCACACAACACAGAAGACATCTCTTTGCACAGCGGGCCAAATAAAATCGTCTGCACATTTCCAAGATATTTTTTCCAGTCCGGCACATTTATGCTCTCTTTGTTCATTGTTCAAAACAAGAAAAATCCCGTCTATATTGAAAAAGATATTGTTACATTTACTGTTGTTGATGGTGAACGGGAAATGGGGACTTACTTAGGTCGTGAGCCTGGATTTATCAGACCATCTTTTAAATGGAAGTTATTATGACACCAGTAACTAAAACATTTCTTCCCCCAATTGAGGAATATCAAACTCAGGTAAAAAGGGCATTTGACAATCAATGGCTAACCAATCGTGGCGAGCTTTTGTTAGAATTAGAAACGAAAGTAAAAAACTATTTAAAAACTGACAATATTATCATAACAAACAATGGAACAATCCCATTACAAATTGCTGTAAAACTATTGGGTAATCACAGCGAAATTATCACCACACCATTTTCTTATGTTGCCACAACGGCAGCTATTGTTTGGGAGAACTGTACACCTGTATTTGTGGATATTCATCCTGAATATTTAACCATAGATGAAACTAAAATTGAAGCAGCCATAACTTCAAAAACAAGCGCTATTTTGGCTACTCATGTGTTCGGAAATCCCTGCAACATTGAAGCGATTGAAGCAATAGCAAAAAAACATAACTTAAAAGTTATTTACGATGCCGCTCACTGTTTTGGAGTGCAGTATAATAATCAGTCTGTTTTTAATTTCGGAGATATAAGTACCTGTAGTTTTCATGCCACCAAATTATTTCACACAGCAGAAGGTGGTGCCTTGTTTTGCAAAGATAAGGAACTCTATCAAAAGCTATTTTACAGCCATAATTTCGGACATAACGGTCCGCTTGATTTTTTCGGATTAGGAATTAATGGTAAAATTTCAGAATTGCAGGCAGCCATGGGGTTAGCCGTATTGCCTTATATGGAAACAATTTTAAGCGAACGTTCTAAAGTTGTATCTTTTTACAATAATAACTTGAATTTCTCTAAGCTTCAAAAAATAAAAATCAGAGAAAATACCATTTGGAATTTCAGTTACTATCCTATAATTTTTGAAAATGAAGAAAAATTACTACAGACGCAGAAAACCCTAAATAACAATCAGATTATCCCGAGAAGATATTTCTATCCTTCACTAAATACTATTGATTACTGTAAAGCCGGACAAATGCCAGTTTCCGAAAAAATTGCATGCAGCGTTCTGTGTTTACCTTTATTTGCAGGCTTACAAGAAAATGAATTAGAATTAATTTGTAAAATTATTAACCAATCACTGTAAGATGAAATTGGCTATAATGCAACCCTACTTGTTTCCATATATAGGATATCTGCAACTTATTAATACTGTAGATAAATTTGTCATTTATGATGATGTAAATTATATAAACAGGGGATGGATAAACAGAAACAACATTCTGATAAACGGGAAAGCAAACACAATAACATTGCCATTGAAAGAAGCCAGCCAGAATAAATTAATTAATGAAATTTTTATTACCGATGAAATTAAATTAATAGAAAAATTATTAAAAACCATTGAACTCAGCTATAAAAAAGCACCTTTTTTTGAAACCGTCTTCCCTGTTATCACAAATATATTGCATTCCGGATTAAAGAATATTGCCGCTTTCAATACATATGCGCTGAAAAAAATATGCGCTTACCTCGGCATCACCACTAAAATTATTGAAACATCTTCAATTTACAACAATAGCCATCTGAAATCTCAGGAGAGAATCCTAGATATTTGTTTCAAAGAAAATGCTACACACTATATCAACCCAATTGGCGGGATGGAAATTTATAATGGAGATGCATTTAACAACAACAACATAAAACTTAATTTTTTAAAAACTGACAAAATTGAATACAAGCAATACAACGATGCATTTATTCCTTCTCTGTCTGTTATAGATGTTATGATGTTTAACTCTCCCGATGATATAAATAAGATGCTTAATAAATATGAATTAATATGAAGCCAACATACAAAGATATTGTAAAGCACTATGAAGAATGTTTAGACAAACATGGAGATAATCACCTGGGTGTTGACTGGCCAAAACTGGAAGATGTGGAAAAACGATATAAAGTTATGGCTGACATTATACGCATAAATGAAGATCAGAGAAAACAGATTTCTGTTCTTGACTTCGGCTGCGGCACTGCTCATTTATTTGAATATATCAAAAAAAACCAGCTTGATAACATTGTCTATGCAGGATTAGATTTGTCTCAAAAATTCATACAGGTTGCCCAGAGTAAGTATCCTGAGAATGAATTTTATTGTGGTGATATTTTAGATAAAAATTTTGAGTTGCCAGAATTTGACTATATATTAATGAATGGTGTCTTTACTGAAAAACGAAACTTATCATTCGATTCAATGTGGCTATATTTCACAAATATGATTGAATCTATATACAAAATAACCAACAAAGGAATAGCATTCAATGTAATGTCTAAGAATGTCGACTGGGAGAGAGATGATTTATTCCATGTTTCACTGGATAAGTTAAGCAGTTTTCTATGCAGCAACATCACCAGAAATTTTATAATAAGAAATGATTATAAATTATATGAATATACTGTATACGTTTTTAAATAACTAATATGGCTAAAGTAATACTATTTGGAATTCAGGATTTTGCCGAACTGGCTCATTATTACCTTACTAATGACTCAACGCACGAAGTAGTGGCGTTTTCAGTTAACGAAGCATATCTTCCTTCGGATAAATCTTTTCATGGGCTGCCTGTCGTTGCATTTGAAAATATAGAACAACAATATCCTTCTGCCGAATATAAATTTTTCGCACCAATGGCTCCGAATAAAATGAACAGGCTACGCGAAGAAATATATTATAAGATAAAAAATAAAGGATATGAATTAATATCCTATATAAGCTCGAAGGCAACCCTGTTTAACAATAAAATCGGAGACAACTGTTTTATTTTAGAAAACAACACCATTCAGCCATTTACAAACATTGGCAACAATGTTATTTTGTGGAGCGGCAACCACATTGGACATCACGGTGAAATAAAAGACCATGTTACGTTTACATCACATGTTGTTTTATCTGGCCATTGCACCGTAGAAAGTTACTGCACATTGGGCGTTAATTCCACTATTCGGGATGGGTTAACATTAGCAGAAGGCACCTTTGTTGCAATGGGTGCCTGTGTAATTAAAAACACAGAAGCCTGGAGTTTATATAAAGGAAACCCAGCGGTAAAAGCTGAAAAATCAACTAAAGAATTATAAACATGTGGCAAAAAAAGGGACTCTTATTCGATGCCAAGAAACATAAAAATGAGCAGCTGATTTCTCATGGTTCAATTCCTTTTGCTGTTCATTTACAGGATGATGCTTTTCGGATTTACTTTAGCTCCAGAGATAAAACCGGAAAATCTTTTCCATATTATATTGATGCAATTATAAACAATGGAAATATAACATTAACCGGTGAAGTTTGTGGTCCTGTTTTACAATTAGGAGAGCTGGGTACATTTGACGACAGCGGCATCATGCCTTCTTGTCTTGTAAAAGAAAACGGATTTATCTATATGTATTATATAGGCTGGAACCCTCAGGTAACTGTTTCTTACCGGCTTTCCATAGGTCTTGCAATAAGCAAAGATAATGGTGTAACCTTTAAAAAATACAGCAATGGTCCTGTCTGTGACAGATCTATAGATGAGCCGTTTTTTAATACGGCACCGTATGTAATTCTAGAAGACGGAAAATGGAAAATGTGGTATATTTCATGTACGCAATGGCAAATTATAAATAATTACCCGGAACCATCTTACCATATAAAATATGCAGAATCTGGAGATGGAATTTACTGGGAGAAAAGGGGGATTGTTTGCATTGATTATGATGAAAAAGCAAAAGCTATAGGCAGACCTTGTGTAATTAAACAGGGTGATGAATACAAATTATATTTCTCATATAGAGATATTTATGAGTATAGAACATCTCCTAAACATGGATATAAAATCGGGCTAGCAAATTCAACCGACGGCATAAACTGGAACAAACAATATGATCAGACAAACATTTATTTGTCTGAAAATGGATGGGATAGCAATATGATGGAATATTGTCATGTTTTTAATCACTCCGGCATTGAATACATGTTATATAATGGAAATGATTTTGGAAAAGATGGATTCGGCTATGCAGTTAACATCTAATCCGTATGTAGCCGTATATATGATTACTTATAACCAAGATAAGTATATACGATTGGCTATTGAGTCTATTATGCAGCAAAAAACCAATTTTCCGGTAAAGTTATTTATAGGAGATGATGCATCCTCAGATCAAACGCAGAATATTTGTGCTGAATTAATGCTAAAATATCCTGACAAAATTGAGCCTTGTTTTCAGAAAATAAATATTGGTGCTACCAATAATGCAATCCTGACGTTTAAGAAATGTATCTCATCCGGAGCTAAATATATTGCCCTGTGCGAAGGTGATGACTATTGGACAAATCCCTTGAAACTACAGAAACAGGTAGATTTTTTAGAAACACATAAAGAATATAATGGCGTATTTCACAAAGTATCATTGCTTAACAACTCTACTAATGAGTTTTCTGAATGTGTATTAAACATAAACACACCGGATAGCATCGAAGTTGGTGATTTATTAAAAAAGAATATTATCAGAACTTGCAGTATAGTGCTTCGAACAGAATCCGTAACCTCTTTATTTACAAACGACCAGTTCGTCAATATTTATAAAAAGGCCACCCCGGGAGATTGGTTAATCTTTATATTTGCCATTCGCAACAAAAAAATGAAATACTTTTCTGAAAACATGGCGGTGTACAGGATACATGATGGTGGTATGTGGAGTGAAGCCAAAGATATTGAATTAAAATATGCCCGTGAAATCTTTAACGGATATGTGTTGCTGAAAAAAATTCTGCCATACAAATATTTTAAGTCTGTCTTTAACAGATACGCGTATTATCTTGGTTACTTTGCTGAGAAAAATTTTCAGGAGAAAAAGTACCTTAGCTCAATTTTTTATAAGTTAAAACTTTATTTCGAATTATTCAAAATGAAGTTCATAAAAGCTGTAAAAATATAAAATGCTTAGTATAAAAATAGATAACAACAGAGTATATGGGTTAGATATTTTACGGTTTCTGGCCATATTTTTTGTGATATTCGGACATGCCTCCGATATTTTGCCGGAGAAATTATCTAAAATACATCAGAAAATATTACCCTTTGATGGGGTAACCATATTCTTTGTGTTAAGTGGCTTTCTTATTGGCGGCATTCTGATAAAAATAATTAACAGAACCGATTTCAAGACAAAAGATTTAATAAATTTCTGGACAAGGAGATGGATGAGAACATTGCCTGCTTATTATTTTACACTGCTGTTACTGATTCTGCCAAGGTTTGTTTTAGACGCTTATTTCGGTATTAAGGACTTTTGGAAACATTTGTTTTTTATACAAAACGTGTACAACCAAAAAGTTGATTTTTTTCCGGAATCCTGGAGCCTTACGGTAGAAGAATGGTTTTACCTTGCTTTTCCTTTTTCTTTGTTTCTGTTGTTTAAACTGTTAATCAACAAAAAGGCAGTAATACTTTATACTATAATTTCGTTTATTCTTTTTTCGATATATATCCGATTCCATATTTATCAAAATAATGAAAACATTGACAGTTATTTCTTGGATTCTTATATCAGAAAAGTAGTCATTACCAGATTAGACAGCCTTATGTTTGGGGTTTTAGGGGCTTATATTGCCTTTTACCATCAACAACTGTGGTTAAAACATAAAAAGACACTGTTTTATATTTCAATCTTTTCTTTTACCTTAATCAGTATTATAATCCCAGGCACACCAAATGCCTATTTAAGCATATTTTACTTTACACTTATTTCATTTTCCACTCTGCTCTCTTTGCCTTTTCTGAGTACTTTAAAAAATGGCTCGGGGAAGTTCTACAAAGCCGTAACCATCACCAGCATCATATCATATTCCCTGTATCTTCTAAATTTTTCTTTCATAAGAGAGTTTGTTATAGATGATATTATACACAATAAAATTTACCCCCGTTTGCATTTAACTATTGCGGTTACAACGTGTATTGATTATTTTACTTACTGGGTTCTGCTCTATGTGTTGTCTGTATGTATGTATAAATATATAGAACGCCCGATGATGAATTTAAGAGACAAGATTACTAAATAAAGCACATTCTAATGTTTAAGTTTTTAAAAAAGAAAAGAAAAGAAAAATCTGTTTTTAAGATTTTTACCTTTTACAACAGCCAAATAAACCCGGATATCCCTAAATATCAAAAACTGGTTTTTGATAAATTTGGCATCAGCATTAATCAAATAAAAGATGACGGAACCAACCATCCCGGATTTTTAAATGAAATCTGCAAAACCACGCTCGATACCGATTATTTGATTTTCTTTGATATTGATTGTATTCCAACTAAAAAAGAATGGATCGTGCATTTGCTGAATGAATTACTGGAAAGCAAAGAGACTATTGTAGGTGCCGCGCAAACTGCCAATCACATTGACGATGCCAAAAACCTGTATATCTCTCCTTTTTTTGTAGGTATTTCAACCGATTTCCTTAAAAAGATGAATTATCCGGATGCTACTGCAAATTCCAAAATGGATGTCTGGCAGAATATTACAGAACATGCTAAACTACACAACGGAAATTTAAAATACTGGTGGCCGACGCATATTGAAGAAGAAAAATGGTATTTGCATCATCCGATACACAATAAATTCGGGATCGGAACAACTTACAACGACCTGATTTACCATGCATTTTTTTCGAGAGAAAATAATTCCGACGGATTCATCAATAAATGCAAATCAATTCTTGGGTAATATGCCTCGTGTATCAATCCTGATTCCTGCATATAATGCAGAGAGATTCATCGCCAGAACAATAGAATCTGTTTTAACTCAGACTTATACTGACTGGGAATTAATTATTGTAGATGATAAATCTTCTGACAACACCTTTCAAATTGCCAAACAGTACGAATCGAAATATCCTGACAAGATAAGCGTATTTCAAAATGAAATCAATTTGGGTATGCTGCAAAACTGGAACAGAGGCATTGAATTATGCAACAAAGAGCTTTTTGTAAAATTAGATGCCGACGACATCTGGCTTCCTTCGTTTCTGGAAAAATCCGTTGCGATTCTAGATTCGCACCCTGAAGTCGGGATTGTTTTTACAAAATTTGTGAATATAGACGGATTGGATAACATCATCCCGGGATCTGAAATAAGTCTGCCTGATTTTGCTGTTGAGAAACCGTTCTCAACGATTCCCCTGGTTCAGCTCGGACAAGATAAAATGCTGCAGTACCAAATCCTAAGACAAGGACTGTCCGCCATGAGAAGAATAATCTTTGATAAAATCGGAAATTACAGATTTCTGCTGACTAAAGAAACACAGGCTGCAACTGACACCGAATTCTATTTCAGAGTAGGTCTGCATTATTCAATCTTTTGCATCAGTGAGACGCTGTATCGCTATAGAGTACATGAAACTTCTATCAGCAAAACAGATACAGACAATCAGCTATCCAGCAAAAAAATGTACGAAATAAAAATGTGCATTCTCAATTATTATTATCAGCAAGAAAAAATAAACACCCCTTTCTATAAAAATAATGTTGCTCAAATACAATTTAACTACAATCTCTTCCTGATTCAAAAGTTCAGAAAAGAAAAAAACATCCGAAAAACATTATCCATATTGTTTAAAACATTACTTTTATCACCAGTAAAGACAATTACATTTTACTTCAAACGGTACCAAGAAAGTGAATAAACCAAAAATAAAAGTTGGCTTTTGTGTAGCATATGACTGGGAATTATTAAAAAATTCCATCCCCCGCGTTTACAATGCTGCAGATACCATATGCTTATCTATAGATAAAAACAGAACCAGCTGGTCCGGGAAAAAATATGATTTTGATGAACCTGCTTTTCAGGGTTTTATTGCTCAAATTGACACACAGCACAAAATAAAAATTTACGAAGACAATTTCAGTTTGCCTGATTTATCTTCCATCGAAAATGACAACAGGCAGCGAAATATGATGGCTGATTTTCTGGGGAAGGGCGGATGGCATATTCAGGTAGACTCTGATGAATATTTTCTGGATTTTGAGGGTTTTGTAAATTACCTGACGAATCATTTTCCAGACCCCGATACCATAAAACCAATCAATGTTTGTTGTAACTGGGTTTCCCTTATTAAGAGAACCGAAAATGGATTTCTCTATGTAAACAACAGCTCCTCACAGCTGGAGACCATGCCTTTTGCCACAAACTTCACCGTTTATAAAAATGCACGCCGTACTGACTCCTTCAACCATATAAGCCCCTTTTTTGTAATCCATGAAACATGGGCAAGAGGGGAAGAAGAACTGGAAAATAAATTATCAAGCTGGGGACATGATGCAGATTTTGGAAATAAAGAAAGTTATTTAAAATTATGGAAAGCAATTGATGTTTATAATTATCAGTATATCTCCAATTTTCATCCTTTAAAGAGTACGGTGTGGCAGAAATTAGGTTACTGTGATGGAAAAAACATTGAAGAGTTTATCGTAAATTTAAGAACAAAGAAATCTCTGCATCTTGACAGCAAATCACTTTTTTGGATTAACAACAGGAACTGGCAGAGGTTAAAATTCTTTTTTAATAAGAATTAAGACAAACAAACATACCCGCATGTTTTACAAAATAAAAAAATACATCAATGACTGGAATGCAGAAAGAGAGTTTCGCAAGATTGCTCCTGAACTGAATAAAGATGCTGAAGGTTTAAATGCTATTGAACTTATTGAGCTTATCTACGGGGATAAATGGAAACGTTTTTTCTGGATAAAACAAATCCGTTACGAAATCGAATCGCTCTGCAAAATTATTGAAAAAAAACAACCGAAAGTGATTTTGGAAATAGGTACTGAAACAGGGGGTAGCTTATTTTTAATCTCTAAGCTTGTTCCGGATAATGCAACTATAATATCACTGGATTTACCAGGAGGTAATTTTGGCGGCGGATATCCTGAATATAAGACGGCCTTTTACAGTACATTTAAAAAGAAAAACCAAACATTAGAACTCATCAGAGGCAATTCACACCACCAGGAATCATTAAACAGCGTTAAACAAATACTGAATGGAAGAAAAATAGATTTCTTATTTATTGACGGTGACCACACCTATGATGGCGTAAAAAAAGACGTAGAATTATACACACCTTTGGTGGCAGAAGACGGATTTATTGCCCTGCACGATATCGCCAAACATCCGGTGTCATGGAATGTAGAAGTAGATAAATGCTGGAATGAAATTAAAAACAACTACAGATACGAAGAATATATCGAAAACGTTAACCAAGGCTGGGCTGGTATCGGCTTGTTGTATAAATCTTAACTCGATTGATTTCTGTAATAATTATAAACTATAACACGTTTACACTTACTAAAAAGTGCATAGAATCTGTTTATCAGTTCACAAAAAACATAGAATTTGAAATCATTTTAGTGGATAATGCCTCCGTTGAATGCGATGCTCAGATTTTTAAGTCATTATTCCCGGATATACAACTTATAAAGAATGACAACAATGTCGGATTTGCAAAAGGAAACAATATTGGTATAGAGCAGGCATCCGGTGAATTTATTTTATTATTGAACAGCGACATAGAGCTAACAGAAAATTCCATACAAATCAGCGTTGATTTTTTGAAAAGACATAAGGATGCTGGGGTCGTGTCTCCTATGCTTACCTACCCTGACGGAACCATACAAAGTGTTGGCCAACGCTTTCCTTCTGTTAAATATCAGCTCTTTGAACTGTTTCGCCTTCAAAAACTGGTTTCAAAGGAAAAGGCAGGCAGGCTGTTATTAGGCTCCTTCTTTAATTATAAGACCAACACAGAAGTGGACTGGGTTTGGGGTGCTTTCTTTCTCTTTAAAAAAGAAATTTTATTAAAATTGCCGGGGCAAAAGCTGGATGACTCTTACTTTATGTACTATGAAGACATGCAATGGTGTATTGATATTAAAAAACTTGGTTATAAAATTTTGTATCTTGCTGATACAAAAGCCATACACCACATGGGAGGAAGTTCCGGCCAGAAAAGCGAAATGATGCGAAAAAACGGTGAACTATTTTTAGAGAGAAACTTTTCTCCACTTAAGATTAAATGTATAAAATTGTTGCAAAATCTACTAAAAACAAGATAATTTATTCAACTTTGTGGCTTAATTCATCATCAGAAGTGGCTGGCATAGAATAAACGGCAGCAGGATGATACTGAAAACACCAATTATACCATTATATTTCGATTCGTAAAAAACTAATAATGACATCAGAAAAAACAAACCTTCAGAAAATAAAATCATTCCTGTATAACTTTAAAATATTTGCCTATTTTCTTGATATCCGGAAAAACTATATAGATAATAACATTCGGATTGAAAATGAAAAGAGAGACGTCTTGTGGCAATCTAAATTTAAAGATGGAAATACTTCTTTTATAATGCAGCTTCAGGACAACATCTCTATAAACCTGTATAAAAACAGCCTTTTGTCCAAACTAATCTTTGAAGGAAACTTTGAATTAAATGAAATCGCATTTTTAAAAAAAATACTAAAGAAAGACGATTACTTTATTGATATTGGTGCCAATATAGGGTTGTTCTCCATTTATGCATCCGGCATTATCGGAGAAAACGGGAAGATAATTACATTTGAACCCTCTCCTGCTACATTTTCAAGGCTTAAAGAAAATATAGAATTAAATAAGTTTAAAAATGTTGAAATAAGAAACATCGGAATCTCCGATAAAAAAGGAGAATTAACGTTGAATATTTCAGAATCCGGACACGATGCATGGGATACTTTCGCTCCTAACATTAACAAGAAAATGTTTAATAAAAGCACTACGGTTCCGGTGCACACACTGGATGATGAATTAATGGAAATTGATAAAGAAAAGATTGCTCTGGTAAAGATAGATGTGGAAGGATGGGAAAAATTTGTATTAAATGGCGCTAAAGAATTCCTGACAAAATTTGAACCTGTTTTGATGGTAGAGTTTACCGAGAGTAATACAGAAGCCGCAGGTTACAATGTATTAGAAATCTATGACATCATGCATAGTTTCGGCTACCAGTGGTATAAATATGTAAACGGGAGTTTAATTCCGGAAAAAAGAAATAAAAGATACATTTATGACAATCTGATTGCTATAAAAAACCTGCAAAAAGTCAGAAACAGATTAGCATAAAAGAGAATGTTTTTGTATGAAAAAAATTTCAATCATAACCATTAATAAAAATAATGCCGTCGGATTAGAAAAGACCATACAATCTGTAATCTCTCAAACTTATTCGAATATTGAATACATTATTGTTGATGGAGCATCAACGGATGGCAGCAGAGATGTCATAAAAAAATATGCTGATTCAATTACCGATTATATTAGCGAAACTGACAACGGACTTTACAATGCCATGAATAAAGGACTGAAAATGGCAAGTGGTGATTACGTTTTTTTTTTAAACAGCGGAGATATTGCATACAGCAATAACATCATTCAAACGGTGGCAAACAACCTGGATAATAATGATGTAGTTTTCGGAAACACCTCCTACATCAAAAACGCAAAGATTATTAAGAATACTGCAACTCCTGTTGTAGAATACTACAAAAGATATCAGCACGACATTCCGCCACAACCTGCACTCTTTGTAAAAAGAGAACTCTTCTCCAAAGTAAATAATTTTGACGAATCCTACCGAATCATTGCCGATGTCGTCTTTGTTTCAAGGTTATTTTCAGATAAAAATCTTGTCTATAAACATATCGATGAGATAATATCCATTTTTGATACTACAGGAATCAGTTCACAGCATGCTAATCAGGAAAAGATATACCGGGAACGAAAACGATTTATTGAAACTGAATTTCCACAATATTTGCAGGAATTTGAGAAGGTTTTTCAAAAAAACTTCCTGTCAAAATTAAAAAAACGTATTTACGGACGTTTTTTCATCCTGTAATTATCTATATCTGCCGTGCTGATCTCGATTGTCATACCAACCAAAAACAGAAATGAGATACTTTTAGAATCACTGGATGATGCTATAAAATCTATTGAAAACTTTGATGCGGAAATAATTGTGGTAAATGACGGTGCTGCACTTAAAGAATTTCCGTCATGCAAAAACGTGACGCTTCTGGAGAATCATCAACGTGGTGTTTCTGCGGCCAGAAACAATGGTGCAAAAGCAGCAAAAGGAACTGTGCTATATTTTATCGATGATGATATGTGTATTACACCTGAGTCACTTAAAATTATTCAGAATCTGTATGAACAAAAAATGCTGGAGCAATCCTGTTTCAATCTCAATTGGGTTTATCCAGCAAAACTGCAGGAAACTTTGAAAGTAAAAAAAATAGGTCGCTATATCTTACACTCCAGCTATCATACGCTGGAAGGAAGAATGCATACAAAAATAAATCCTGCTCTGCAAATTAATGAAGCCGGAGGGGTGGCAAGTTGTTCGTTCTGCATTTCAGTCGTTAATTTTGAAAAAATAAATGGCTACAATGAAAAAATTTTATTTCAGGGCGAAGATATTGATATCGCTTTGAGACTTCAGAGAAACAACATTGCAACAAAAATCATAACTAAAATAACTTGTTTTCACAATCAGAAAGACCGATTAGAAATTGATGAATATCTGGACAGAATTTACAGAGGCTATACTTCACAGTCCTTTGCTGATATGATAGATATGTCTGCCATAAAACAGCATTTGTTAAGCATACTGTTGCCCTTTTTTCCTGTTATAAAATTTGTATATGATAAAACACCTAATCTTCCTTTTTTTGACAAGCTTAACTTTCGTCTAATTGGATTATTGTCATCGATTACATATCTTAAAGCAATTAAAGAAACAAAAAGGAATACATAGCGATAAAATTGTAATGATTACATTTAAATAGTAACTTTACAATGCTAATTTTCTAGAAATATTATCGTTTATTATGATTTATAATTCGGCCTGTTCGTAAAAACAAAAATTAATGACTGTTTCCATAATAATACCAACTTATAACGGATCAAATAAAATCTGCAACATTCTTCATAGTTTGGAAAAACAGACAGTTAAACCTGATGAGATAATTGTGGTCGTGGATGGTTCGACAGATAACACTATGGAAGTATTAACTAAAACAGTTTTCAATCTGCCACAGTTAAAAATCATAGAACAAAGCAATAAAGGCCGTGCCGCTGTGAGAAACAGAGGCGCCAGCGAAGCTGGCGGTGAGATTTTGATATTTTTGGATGATGATATGATTGCCTATCCGAATCTTGTTGAAGAGCATTTAAATTTTCACACAGATCACGTCGCCTCTGTTTGTGTCGGAATTTTAATTCCAAATGACACCATAACAGAAACGGATTATGGAAGATACAGGGTTTGGCTCAACGACCAATGGAATAAACAGATAGATATAAGTGAAGATATCGTATTGTTAGAATACCCGTATATCTGTGCGGCAAATTTCAGCTTGCACAAAACACAATTTATCAACATCGGATGCTTTGACGAACGATTGAATGATGCCGAAGATTATGATCTTGCCGTAAGGTTCAAGAATGAAAAAACAAAGATTTTTATAAATAAAAAGTCTATCGTTATTAATAACGATGCTGATGCAATTCTCAATTGTACCAATACCATAAAAAGACAACGTCAATATAAGTTCTATCACCAAAAATTAATTGAAATAAAACCGGAAATACATAAAGGCGGTATGCGTGAAGTTGTATTGCCTAACATTTTTAAAACATTTATTTATAAAAGTATTTTTTGCAACCGATGGATGATAGATGCTGTAGATAAGGAACGACTTCTTTTTCTTCCTGAAAAAATACGATTCAAAATTTATGATGCTGTTATAACGGCAAATGGCGTATTATTTCCAAACATAGTAAAGCTATAGAATTCCTGTAATTATCTATTTTAAAATTCATTTTCAGAACAATCCATTCTTGTATATAACTATTTTGCACCATATATTTACAATAAAAATCACACCTACTGAAAGCATCCAAAAAAAATATCACCTATTTTATCTCTGATATTAATAAGATGATATCTATGGAATGGATATGCACTTATTTGAATAATGAAAAATATCAGTTAAGTTTCATTTTTTTGAATCATGATAATACTGAAATTGAAACGTTTGTCAAAGAACGCAATTATCCGTATTTAAGAATTCCTGTGCATGGCAAAACCGGTTTACTGCTGGCTATCATCAAAAGTATTCCGTTTCTGATTAAAAATAAAACGGATATTATTCATTGTCAATTGTTTCTTTCTAATGTTGTTGGACTCATTTCCGGTGTATTGGCTGGCGTAAGAAAAAGAATATTTACACGACATCATTCAATTGCAAATCACGTAGATTCTCCCAAAGCGGTATTTTTTGATAAAGTCATTAATTTTATGGCTACCGATATTGTTTCCATTTGTAAAAATGTAGATGATGTTTTAATCAATTTAGAGCATGTAAATCCAAAAAAAATTCACACCATAAATCATGGTTTTTTATTTGAGGAATATGAAGACATCACGGAGGAAAGGGTTTCGAGATTTAAAGAAAAATATCAGATAAAAAATAATGTAATTGTAATTGGAGTAGTTTCCAGATACCTGAAACTAAAGGGACTCCAATACATTATTCCGGCGTTTGCCGATGTGCTGGTGAAATATCCTGATGCAAAATTAATATTAGCAAATGCTCTGGGACCATATAAGAATGAAGTCCGGGAGTTATTAAAAGCTATTCCTCTTCAGAATTATATAGAAATCACCTACGAAAGAGACATGGGTGCTTTTTACAAATCTGTTGATGTATATGTACATACGCCTATTGACTCTCAATGTGAAGCTTTCGGCCAAACCTATGTAGAAGCGCTGATAGCAAAAACCCCTTCCGTATTTTCACTTTCTGGAATTGCAAATGAATTTATAATAAATAACAGAAATGCAATCGTTGTACCACACCAAGAAACAAAACCTATTGCAGATGCTATAGAATTACTAATATCAGATGCTGCTCTGAGAAATACAATTATTGAGAATGGTTACAATGACGTAAAAAATAGATTTCAGTTAACAAATATGATTGTTGCTCTTGAAAAATTATATGATCAATAAATCTGTTAGATGCGTTTTATAAAAAAGATAATTATTCGGTTGCTTAGTGTCAGTTTACTAAAACCATTCCTTAAATCTAAAATTTTCATCTTTTGTTTTCATGACATATCCGATATTTCAGAGGATCATCATTCCGAATATTATTCAACAGAAAAAAATGTCTTTTTAAAACAACTGAATTTTATCATAAAAAACTTTGAAATTATTTCTACAGAACAATTAAAAACAAAGCATTTGCTGGACAACAAAAAAGCATACGCGGTTTTAACTTTTGATGACGGATTTTACTCTGTACTCAGCGAAGCCCACCCGGTTCTCAGCAAAAAGAATATTCCATATACACTATTTCTGAACCAATCTGCAATAGAGAAAAATCAGCTTTGGTGCAGCAATGTAGCAATCCACAAAAATGACGTTGATTATTTAAACGCATTTTATAATAATCTTTTTATTGATAAAACAGCCGCAAACTATTCAGCCTTCATAAATAATAAAATATTGCCCGTTGATAATTTGAATTACGATAAGTTAGAATACAATGAAAACAAAACCAAGGATAAAATTTATGCCACTAAAGACGATTTGAAAGCCGTATTAAAACAATCTTCTCTAATTACAATTGGCAATCATACCTCCAATCATTATAATCTTGCCAAATGCTCAAAAACGCTGCAAGAAAAAGAAATAGCAGATAACCATCAATATGTAAAAGATGTGTTCGGTATTACAATGGAACATTTTGCCATTCCGTTTGGGAAAAAACAACATTTCAATGAAGATACTTTATCAGTTTTGGCAAAAAATAATTACGCATATATCTATTCTACCAACCCTTCGTATATAAAAACAGACAAAAACTTCGCTTCTCAGGTTTTTCCAAGAATTGGCATTACGAATCAGTCGGTCGGTGAAATAAAATTTTATATCAACAGAACATTACTAAAATCAATAAGTTTATGAGTGCAGATACAATTAATATCGAAAACCGCCTGGTGGAGACAACAAACTTGTCCCGCTTTGCAGAAATCTTTAATTTATGTTTTGGTATAACTGTTTCCGAATCTTATTTCAAATGGAAATATTTGCAAAATCCAGCCGGAAATTTAATTGCTTTTGAAACCGTCAATAAAGACACTAATGAAGTTGGAGCTTTTTATGGCATCATACCGGAAGAATACATGATAAACGGTGAACGGAAAGTTATTTACCAGTCAATGGATACAATGACACACCCGAATTACAGAAATCGAGGTCTGTTTATAAAATTAGCTAACCTTACCTATGATTATACTTTTAAGGAAATCGGTTCATTAAAGCTGATAGGCATTCCAGGATCTAATTCTTATCATGGATTTGTAAATAAACTGCATTGGAAAAACCCGCACAACTTCAGTTACATCTTTCAGCACCGTATGTTGATTAAGATGCGGGGCCTGTTCTCAAAACCTACGGTAGAGCTGGAGCAAATCAGCGTATTTGATGATGAAACAGATCTTTTTTTCTCCGCCAAGAAATATTACAAATCAGCTTACAAAGTATATAACAAAGAAGTGCTGAACTGGAAAATAAGCATGCATCCTTTCCTTAAATTCATCTCCTATAAAGTAAAAAAGAATAACGCCATCATCGGACTGGTAATTTTGCAAAAAGAGGACAACAACAATCTGAAAATTGTCTATGCTGATTTTCTGGACAACGACCACCGTCGGTACCTCAGGGAGACCATTATGGCTATAACTTCAACAATCAGCTTTAAATACATTTACACCTGGGAACCTACAGACAGCGTGTTGTTGAATCAATATAAAAAGTCTTTGTTCTTGAAGAACCCATTCAAGAGAGGGATTTTCAGCTACAAAGTACCGTTGATTTTACTGACCAGAGATGGCGATGCTAATTTCTGGGAAAATCCGGATAATGTGGAACTTCAACCAATTATTCAGGACTAACTATTTAAGATAACTTTTTTTCCTTAAATTTGATGATTGGTACGTTAGAAGAACGATATGGATAACAACAAGGCTTTACCTTTCTTTTCGATTATTATGCCCACCTACAACAGGGCTAATTTAATTATTGATTCCATCAAAACGGCTATCGCTCAGGATTATCAGAATTTTGAGATTATAGTAGTGGATGATGGAAGTACGGATAACACAGAGGAAGTGGTACTATCACTGAATCACCCGAAAATCATCTACCATAAGAAAAAAAACGAAGAGCGGGCGGTTGCCAGAAACACCGGAACGCAGCTGGCAAAGGGCGATTATGTTACCTTTTTTGACTCTGACGACTACTTATATCCAAATCATTTATCAGAAGCAGTAAAACTGATTCATAAACACCAGAACCCTGAAATGATTTATCTGGCCTACAATGTGATGGATATAAATAAGAAAATAATCAAAGAACAGCATATCTATCGCAACACCGATTTTAATAAAAAACTCATCAACGGAAACTACCTTAGTTGTAATGGTGTTCTCTTGAGACGCGATGTAGCGTTGCAGCATCCGTTTAATACCAACAGAACACTATCTGCATCGGAAGATTATGATTTATGGTTGCGTTTGGCTGCCAGATATACAATTCATTACAGCAATGTGATTACCTCCAGCATCCTTAATCACGATGCCAGAAGCGTATTTGTGGTAAAAGAAAAGCCCTTGATTGCTCGAATCCTACTGCTGATTGAGACGTGTACCAACGATTCCCTGGTTAAAAAAATATACAAAGGCAAATTGGATACATTTGTTTCCAAATGCTATTTATATCTGGCCTTACATCTGGCCATGTCCAAACATAAGAGAACGGCACTGACCTATTTTTTCAAAGGAATTAAGGAACATCCGCTTTCCATCTTCGACATCAGGGTGTATGGAATCATAAAATGCTTAATAATTTATTAAATCAAGAGAAATGAAGTCTTTTTTACATTATAAGAACAGAATTTTAGTAACAGGTGGTGCCGGTAATGTCGGTAGCGCACTGGTGGAACGTTTGATTCAGGATCCGGATAACTTTGTTATAGTAGCAGATAATTTATTTACCGGTTCTGCTGAAAAACTGCCAAAAGACGGCACAAACTGGAAATTCATAAAATGCGACGTTAACATTTACGACGACATTATGCCAATTTTCCTGTCGTACAACATTGACTACGTTTTTCACTATGCCGCCACCGTGGGTGTGCAACGAACATTGGATAATCCTGTTCGTGTGTTAAATGATATAGAAGGCATCAAAAATATTTTAAATTTATCAAAAAACACCCCGGTAAAACGTGTATTCTATTCATCTTCATCAGAAGTTTATGGAGAACCCGTAGAGTTTCCTCAAAATGAACACACTACACCTTTAAACTCAAAATTACCCTATGCAATTGTTAAAAATATCGGAGAAGCATTCCTGAAATCCTATAAACAGGAATACAATCTGAATTATACCATTTTCCGTTTCTTTAATACCTATGGCCCGAATCAATCTCAGGACTTCGTGATTGCCAAGTTCATCAAATTGGCATTAAAGAATCAGGATATCACCATCTATGGTGACGGAACCCAAAGCAGAACCTTATGTTATATTGACGACAATATAGATGCGACCGTTAACGCTTTTCTCTCTTCTGAGTGGGAAAATACCACAATCAACATTGGCAATGACAATGAAACCAGTGTGCTGGACATTGCCCATAAAATAATATCCATGACCAACTCCTCTTCCAGAATTGTACATTTGCCTCCGCTCAAAGACGGTGACATGACTCGAAGGTTGCCGGATATTTCAAACATGAAGACACTGATTGGAAACAGACCGCTGGTATCCTTAGAAGAGGGAATAAATAAAATTTTAACAAAATGGGCTTAAATCCAATATAGTATGTGTGGAATTATTGGATGGTCATCTATACTCAACGATTTAGACAAGGGTCTGTTTTATCAATCAACTGATACATTAATCCATCGGGGCCCAGAGGCTTGTGGTTATTTCTTTAATGAACACAATACTGTGGCTTTCGGGCACAGGCGTTTAAAAATCATTGATTTGTCGGAAGCTTCTGCACAGCCTTTTTATTCTCAATGTGGCAGATATGTAATTGTCTTCAACGGAGAAATATACAATTACAAGGAAATTGCAAAAGAATTAAATTTAAAATTAAATACAAGCGGAGACACGGAAGTAATAATTGAAGCCTTCGCAAAAATAGGAACCGAATGTTTTACATTATTAAATGGAATTTTTGCTTTTGCAATCTATGATATTCGGGAAGACAAAATTTACTTATGCAGAGACAGGGTTGGCATCAAGCCTTTGTTTTATTCTTTTAAAGGGAATCAATTCATATTTGCCTCTGAAATAAAAGCAATAAAAAAACTAATCAATAAGAAACTCGAAATAAATAAACAATCATTCGCAGAGTTTTTACATATTGGATTTGTGTCTGAACCTAATACTGCTTTTAAAGATATTTATAAATTCCCAGCTGGTAATTTTCTTGTTTTAGATGTAAAAAAGACAAGTGCAAATACAAAATTTCACTTTGAAGAATTCTGGAATTTATACAAAACAATAAGCCCGGAAACCCATTCAAACGAGCAAGAGGTTGAAAAAAAACTGGAGGATTTATTAATCAAATCTGTTGAATCACAAATGATCAGCGATGTACCGCTCGGTACTTTTCTTAGTGGTGGCATCGACTCAAGTTTAATTACGTCTATTGCGTCAAAAATAAAAAAAGATAAAATTAAAACATTCAGCATCGGGTATCTGAATAGTAAGTTTGATGAATCGGCATACGCGGAAAAAGTAGCAAAAACATTGGGGACGGAGCACTACTCTTACCAAATGACTGAAAATGATTTAGAAGGAATTTTACATGAAATTATAGATTCTTATGATGAACCATTTTCAGACAGTTCTGCATTCCCGACCATGCTGGTTTCAAAACATGCAAAAAAACATGTGACAGTAACGCTGAGTGGAGACGGTGGAGATGAATTATTTATGGGATACGGAATGCACCAGTGGGCAACACGATTAGAAAACCCGCTTGTAAGATCACTTCGAAAGCCTTTTTATTGGGGCTCTCAATTTCTAAACTTCAAGTTTAAACGTGCCGGCTGGCTCCTCAACTACGAAAATTACAAGCATATAACATCACATATTTTTTCTCAGGAACAATATTTATTGAGTGAAAAAGATTTGAAACATTATCTGATAGACGAGCATTTCAATTTTGATGCTCTAAACAATGAACCAGCCACCTCAAGAGTTTTACAGCCTAAGGAAAAACAGTCTTTCTGGGACGTAAACTGTTATTTAAAAGATGATTTATTGGTTAAGGTAGACAGAGCCACCATGCTTTATTCTTTGGAAAGCAGAGTGCCTTTGCTGGATAATGACATCATTAATTATGCCGTCAATATTGACACATCGCTTAAATATAAAAACGGAGAGTCAAAATACATTCTTAAAAAGATACTGTTTAAATACTTACCTAAAGATTATTTTGACAGACCCAAATGGGGATTTTCAATGCCACTTTCGTTTTGGCTTAAAAACAATTTTAATTACCTTATTGAAAAATATCTTTCCCCGGTAATTATTAATAAATATGATATCGTGGCCAATTTGTATGTACAAGATTTAAAAAACAGGTTTTTGGCAGGCGAAAATTATTTATATGCCAGAGTATGGACGCTTATTGTTTTGCACTGGTGGCTAGAAGAAAATGCATAATGGCAGTTCAGGTATTATACATCTCTTATGACGGAATGACGGATCCCCTCGGACAGTCGCAAGTTATTCCATATTTAAAGGGGTTGTCTGAAAAAGGATATCGTTTTACTTTAATAAGTTGCGAAAAAAAAGAAAATTCTGACTTAAAAGATAAGATTCAATCTATAATGGATGACAATAATATAGATTGGCATCCGATACAATACACCAAAAGACCTCCTGTTCTTTCTACTCTTTACGATATCATTAGAATTAAAAAAACCGCCAGGAATCTGGTGCTACAAAAAAACATTTCAATTATTCACTGCAGAAGCTACATTGCCGCTTTAATTGGATTACAGTTAAAAAAAGAACTGAACGTAAAGTTTATATTTGATATGCGGGGCTTTTGGGCAAATGAACGTGCCGATGGAAAAATATGGAATCTTGAAAACCCTCTGTATAAATTCATCTATAATTTTTTTAAGAAAAAAGAAAGGCAGTTCTTAGAAAATGCAGACTATGTAATAAGCTTAACGCATAATGCAAAAAAAGAAATTTTATCCTGGCCATCCTTTAAAAATAATCCCGTTAAAATAGAAGTGATTCCTTGTTGTGCCGATCTGGATTTATTTAACTGCAAAGCTATTGTTAATGAAAAACTGGTTGAACTAAAAGCTTCTTTAAGCATCCGCCCGGATGACTTTATATTATTATATCTTGGTTCCATCGGCACCTGGTATATGCTGGATGAAATGATGGACTTTTTTGGTGTATTAAAACAAAGTAATCCTAATGCGAAATTTTTATTTGTTACCAAAGATGAACAAAGCCGTATTTTACAATCTGCAGAAAAAGTGGGCGTAAAAGATTCAATTATCATTCGTTCCGGAAACAGAGATGAAATCCCTTATTTAATTGCAATCAGTAATTATTCTATTTTTTTTATCCTTCCATCTTACTCAAAAAAAGCATCTTCACCCACGAAACAGGGAGAGATTATGGCCATGGGAATTCCGGTTGTTTGTAATATCAATGTAGGTGACACTGACAGAATCGTTACAGATTACAATAGTGGCGTTTTGATAGATGAGTTTACCACCAATGCTTATCATGTTGCCATTGATAAAATGAAGCTTCATTTTAATAAAGAAAGCATTATTGCTGGTGCTACAGACTATTTTTCATTAGAAAATGGTGTAGAAAAGTATGCCGCCGTATATAAAACAGTTTTGAGTTAATTATCAAACACGAGTAATTTTGGGTGTAATTCAGTGAATCCATTTGTAACAGGTTCAAAATGACACTTAATATTGTATCTCTCCTGCATAACCTGAATATAGGATTGTTGCAGCAATGTTGAACTGGTTAGAAAAACAACATTCTTCTTGTTTTTTAAATCTGAACTGATATTTTTCAGGTGGTGGTTTTTTAATACAACTTGATAATCCGGTGAACATCCATACCATGCTGTTAAAATGACATTACGGGAAGGGAAAACATTTTGGGGTGTTTGCCAGGCATTCATATATGGCAATGGGAAACCTTCTGATGCAATAAATAAATATTCAGGATGGCTGTTAATTTCTTGCTGGCAGGCATTAAATACACGATGGTATTCACGCTGTATCGAGATCAGTGTTGCGGTACAATAATACTTATACATACTGATGATTAAAAAGAAAGCCAGTATTCTTATTTTAACTACATCTTTTATTTTACTTTTTATTATCAAATAGATATTTAACATTACCAGATAAGTTAAAACTGGGAATGAAACTCTGTGTGGAATTCTAGATGTAACTATCTGGTAAAATAAAAAAAATAAAAAAAACAGCAAATTTAAAATAACGATTTTGCGGAAACAACGAATAAAACCCAAAAGCAAAAGTGAACTTAAAAAATAAAACAATAAAAGGTATCTCTCGTCAGACACAAATTTGATCAGTTCATTTTTTATTTCGCTGATATTTCGAGTTGCTTTTAATTCTTTAGCCAGTGCCTCAATCTGTTTGCCCGATAAGTAAGCATTGTCTACCATCATCCAGGATTGCATTAAGGTAATATCACTTTGAGTAAACCGGTATTTATGAAGCGTTGCGGCTTTTATCTTTACCGGTTTTGCCGCAATAATATCCAATGCATTTATATTGCTGTAGGTGGCCTGTTGCAGATATACTTTATTGTTGTTATTTATTAAACATGTTACACCAAAAATCATTACCGACAGAGTAAGGGCGATAAAATAATCCCTCAGGAAATGGTTGCTTCTAAAATTTGAAATAACTATCGGAAAGCTAAATAATATAAAAATATAAAACCCTTCTTTCCTAATTAACATGGACAATAAAAGAAAGAAGAAAACGAACCCTAATTTTATGCCTGATTTTATTTCCATTTTTAAAGTAAACAATGCGGCAAAAGCACAAAATAATGCTACTGTCGTAAATTGTAACTTCGCCATACTTAAAGAAAAAAAACCCAGGAATAAAATTAAAACAAGCATAACAGATGTTAAGAAATTAGTTGTTTTATCTTTTATCATCAGTAGGCAAAAAAACAAAAAACAGCAAAAAAGTGAGCCCTCAAGATAGAAGGTATACCAGTTTATTTTATTTGAGAATTCAAACAAAGTGCACAACACCCTGCCTGTTAAAATGTTAGTGAGGATTAAATTAGGCGACGCAACACCTGAGATGATGCCGGCACACATCGCGTACATAACCTGATCATCATTGTTATCAAAACAAATTGGAAAGAACAAACAGAAAAGAAGTGTTGCAATAGCACACAAAAACACAAGGAAATATTTATATTTATACATGCGTTGTAATATTGGTGTAAATATAAACATATAAACGGATGGATAAATGGTTTACACATGACGATCCAGTACAATTTCTTTTTCTCAATGACGTATTATTGGCTCCTGTCTTTTTGTTTCTCGTATATCTTTTTACAAAATCATATATCTTAAAAAAGAAAAACCCCATTTATAAAAAATACTTTATGAGTGCTTTAATTGTAAGATTTGCTTCTGCAATTTTAATGGCACTCGTGTATCAATTTTACTATAACGGCGGTGGTGATACACACACATATTTCACATATGCATTGCGTATAAGGAGTATCTTTTATGAAAGTAAATCCGCCTTTGCTTCTTTTGTATTTTTACCTCCACATGACAAGTTTCTTATTACTAAATATTTTAGCGTTGGCTCAGAGTTTTTTACAGATGTAAGTTCAAATATAATTATTAGGCTTGCTTTAATACTAAGTTATCCCCTAGGCAACTCCTATCTGTTAATTTCATTTGTATTTACACTTTTTTGTTTCTACGGATGCTGGAAAATATTTTCATTATTTCAGCAGCTTTATCCTCATTTAGAAAAAGAATTTGCACTGGCATGTTTATTCCTTCCGTCAGTTTGTTTTTGGGGTACCGGAATATTAAAAGACCCTATATGCTTGGGTGCGCTGGGTACTCTTACTTATCACGTGTATAAATTGTTTTTTGAAAAAACAAAAATAATAAAACGGATAATCATCATTATCATTTGTTTATGGCTGTTAAAAGTGATAAAAGTATATATCTTACTGTCCTTTTTACCGGCATATTCTTTCTGGATTATTTTTAGGTATAAAGAAACCATTAAAAGTAATTTCTTAAGAAAAACAGTCGGTCCTATTATTTTTATATTTTCCGTATTATTCGGCACCTATATTTTATACAAAATAGCTGCATTCTCACAAAGATACTCCCTGGACAGTATCGTAAGAACAGCAAAAGACACTCAAAACTGGTTGTATTATTCTTCACAACTTCAAGGTGGTTCCGGATATTCGTTGGGAAATGTTGAATACACTCCCATCGGGCTTCTTAAAGCAATGCCTAAAGCAATTAATGTTTCATTATTCAGACCCTATATCTGGGAAGCAAAAAAACCAATATTAATACCGGCAGCAATTGAAGGGTTAATATCTTTATTTTTTACAATCCGCTTACTCTACAAAGCCGGTTTTACTAGAATAACAAAACTGGTTCTTTCAAATCCCGAAGTACAGTTTTGTTTGGTTTACTCTATTATCTTTGCCTTTTCTGTCGGGTTCACCAGTTATAATTTTGGAGCCCTTGCAAGATATAAAATACCTATGATGCCATTTTATTACATTGCATTATTTATTTTAGCAGACAAAGAAAAAACTCCTGAACACAGTAAAAAAACTACAGGAGTTAAATTAAAACCTTCTGCTCTTATTCCAAAAATAGGCTAAAGACATACCTGCAACAATATGCCAGATACCCCACCAGGCAGCTATCAACGCCATGCCTCCGTTTCCTTTAAAAAAAGTCATTACCAGAATTAATCCAAGACCGGAGTTATGTATGCCGGTTTCAATAGAAATGCTTCTGCAATGTGTTTCAGGTAATTTAAATAATCTCGGAAATAAATATCCAATTAAAAAAGCCAATGCATTTTGTATAAAAACAATTCCGAAAATTTGCGGAAGGTAATCAATAAAGACTTTTCTATTGGCAATGAATGCACCTATCAGGAAAACAATAAAGAATAACAGTGCCAGTATCTTTACCGGCTTGTTTATTTTATTTATGAATGCCGGAAGATACTGTTTCAGCAGGATACCTGACAATAAGGGCAGCACCAGCAATAGAAGAATAGACCCTAATAAATACCAGAATGAAATATGAATTTCCTGCAACAATGTTTGTGTTGGGGCATAATGAGAAGCGTATAAATAAAAATTAAACGGTGTGGTGACACTTGCACTTAAAGTGGAAATAGCTGTGATGGTAATCGATAATGGAATAAATCCTTTTGCCAGATACGACACATAGGTAGACATGTTTCCGCAGGGGCAGGCTGCCACCATCATCATTCCCATCGCTACGGATGCCGGTGGTTTTACCGCTAATATCAATAAAAACGTAATCAAGGGAAGCACTATTATTTGTGAAACACAGCCGATAATTACAGACTTCGGATTTGTGTACAGTGTTTTAAAATCTTCTTTCTTAATATCAATTGCCAGCGAGAATAAAATAAAGGCAAGGCATATTTTTAGAATTATCAAACCGTCACTGCCGGCATTTATTTGTACTTGATCTAAGGATGGCATATAGGAATATAATTAAGATGTCCAGCACACCATGATTTCTCTGGGGCCGTAATAAGGCAATCTGCCATGTGAAGTAGAAAAATTATCGATACAAATAATATCTCCTTTTTTCCAGGGTTGTATCACCATGTTTTTCCAGATGACATCCTGAATATGTTCTACATATTCATCCGGAATCGGAGAATCATCACCGAAGGTGACATGCATGCTCTGTTCATTCGGATTTTTGGTCAGTTTCTTATACCAGGTCATCAACTCCAGCAACATACTGTATTTAAAAGTCTCCCAACGTTTTTGGCGCTGATGAATTTTATGATACTCTGCCGCTGCCGCACTTACATGAAACACCTGCGTGTGATTAAACCATACCTTTTCACCGGTAACAGGATGTACTTTTACAGCATCGCTTTTATTGATCATGCGCAAGCCGTCATGCTCCTTCCATTCACAGATAATATCATTCTCCGCGCATTTTTTTTCAATAACGGCCTTATCTCTTGTATGAAACATATCCAGCCAACTTTTCAACTGAAAGCCGTTTGTGCCCTTATCGTCGGGTGAAGAATAATTACGGATATGTTTTACACCCTTTCGCTCAAAATCTTCTCTGATTTTCGGATCTAAATCCTGATATACTTTTCTAAAATCACAGATGGGTGTTTCCCCGCCGTATTCAGGTTCAATGTGACAATAAAAAAACAACCTGCGAGGTGCTGACGGCAAAAAACTCATTTCACAATGTTGCATAATCGGATAATGACCGGGCAATTCACTGGCAGAAAACACAAACCCGGATTTTTTATCCCGCGGAGAAGTTCCCATATAATCATCCTTCAAATCATTGTCTACCGCTTTCGCAACATCTTCAAAATCCTGCGGTGTTTGAATATCAAATCCCTTAAATAAAACCG
>JADLAJ010000111.1 GCA_020848255.1 Chitinophagales bacterium | reverse complement strand
TTACGGCGAATAATTTAGATAAGATAAAAATATTCGGCAAAGGCACTGACCACGACATGGTGTTCTGGAATTCGGTAGTGCGCAAAGCGATATTATTGAATTTACTGGAAAAAGATATTGAACAATATGGTGTACTGAAACTGACGGAAGAAGGTAAAAGATTCGTGAAAAAACCAGTGTCCTCAAAAATTGTATTGAACCATAAATTTGAAGATGGAGAAGATGATGAAGAAGTGACGCTAAACGGAAAATCAGGCAGTGTGCTGGAGCCAGCCTTGATGTCGATTTTAACGGGCATCCGTAAAACAGAAGGAGCTAGATTAAAATTGCCGCCCTATGCTATTTTCTCAGAGCAATCTCTGGAAGAAATGGCAACTTTTTTCCCGTTTGATAAAGAGGAATTAGCAAAAATGCACGGGGTGAATACCGCGAAAGCACAAAAATTTGGCGAACCATTTTTGAAAGCGATTAAGAAATACGTGGAGGACAATAACATTGAACGTTCTGCCGATTTTTCTATTATTAAAACCGCTGATAAAAACTCCAATGTAAAAGTGAACATCATCAAATCCATTGATAAGAAAATGCCGCTGGAACATATTGCCAGTTCGTTTGGGTTACAAATGGAAGACCTGATTACGGAATTGGATACGATAGTAAATTCAGGCACAAAAGTAAATATCAATTATTATCTGGAGGATGCGGTAGATGAAGATATACAGGAAGAAATTTACGATTACTTCATGCAGGCGGAAAGTGATAATGTGGATGTGGCGTATAAAAAACTAAAAGAAGAAGATATCGAATTGCGCGAAATACAACTGGTGCGTTTGAAGTTTTTGAGTGAGGTGGCGAATTAAATCAAGGATTAACAGACTACACAGAAAATAATAAAAAAGCCGAACAATTTTGTCCGGCTTTTTATCTTGACTCTAAATATCTATTTTCCTTGCCCTTTCCATGGTTTTCCGCCTTGTCCGTTTGGTTTCGGTCCGCCTTGCTGTGCCTGTTTCATCAGCATTTTTTTGAATTGCTCTTCTGCTGTTATAAGTTTGGCAACTTTTGTGGCCGGCAATATTTTTTTGAATTCCAGCACATATTTTTTTGTCAAGTCCAAGTCTCTCGATTTAAATTCAATGTGCTTCGCAATCGCCTGTTCCGCTTCTGCATTCGTAAAATCACCATCTTCTTTCAGCTCTTTCACTGTGCCAATAGTTGTCTGGCGGATTTGTTTCTTTTCTGCTTCATACTGATTGTAAACCGGCCAGAATTTCTGAGATTCTTCAGGCGTTAAATTTAAACGTTTGGTGATGAAGCCGATTTTCAGTGCTTCTATTTTTTCATTTCCGGGACCATCTGGTGGCGGTGGTGGCTGCGCAATCATACTGTTCATCAGTAAGAAAATGCCTGCTAATAATGTAAGTATTTTTTTCATAATGTTTAATTTTTTAGTTGGTATTAAAAGATATCTGTTGAGCTGTCGTCAAACTCTAAATTCAATTTGTTTTCTTCAATATACCTTGTTGCATCTTTCGACTCAATATCTATTTTTGTTTCAATAGTATCCACTACCGGTTTTACCACTTCCTGTATCTGCTGTACATCAAACTCGTGGCTATTAGCATTCATGTAATTATAAATCTCCTCTTGCGTCAGACAGGCAATACCATCCGCACAATTGTTTACCGGCAATTCATATTTCTGTATGTGTTTTATAAAGAACATGGCACCAATAACGGAGGCTGCAAAAGCAACACGCGTAAACAACGGAAATACCTTATTTTGTTGCTTGGGTAGTGCTTTTATTTTACCTTTCTCTACCAATGCTTCTTCTGCTTTTATTTTGGCAATTATATTGTCGGCAAACGTATTAAAATAAGCCGGCGGAACCGCTATCTTTTCTTTTTGAAGCGTTGCCAGAAAGCCTCTTTCTATTTTTATTTCAGCGATAATGGTATCGAAAA
The DNA here is from genome assembly GCA_020848255.1 of Chitinophagales bacterium. Classification (GTDB taxonomy): domain Bacteria; phylum Bacteroidota; class Bacteroidia; order Chitinophagales; family JADIYW01; genus JADJSS01. The sequence continues at coordinate 36,424 of JADLAJ010000111.1, read as the reverse complement.
AATCTTCAAAATAATGTGCAGGAACAGACAAAGGCTTTTCGGTTTCTTTTACTTGTAAAAGAAAAGGAGAAAGTTCTTTCAATTCGTTCAATATGTCTGTTTTGTTGTTCATTTCTAATTAGACGATGATAGTTTATAAAGGTTTAATTAAGCGGTCAATATTTCCTCAATTTTTTTTACTGCGTGATGATAGGATGCTTTCAGCGCACCAACGGATGTTTCTGAAATTTCAGCCATCTTCTCATAAGGCATTTCATCGTAATAGCGCATAATGAAGACCTGCTTTTGTTTGTCTGGCAAAGAGGCAATCGCACGTTCCAGTTTTAGCGTCATTTCATCCGCACCAATGCCGTCTGATGCTCCACGATACTGCGCCGAAGTCTGCTCAATATCTACTTCATTTCTTTTTTTGTTTTTATTGAGGAAGGTAATCGCCTCGTTGCCCGCGATACGATACAGCCAGGTGTACAAGGCAGCTTCCCCGCGAAAATTATCGATGGCATTCCATACTTTAATGCAGGTGTTTTGCAGAATATCATTGGCGTCCTCGTGGTTGTGTACATAGCGGCGCACATGATAATATAATCGCTCCTGATATGCACTCAGCAGGTTACGAAACGCCTTTTCTTTCGATGCAGGGTCTTTAAATTGCAGTAAAATTTCCTCGTCGGTCAATTTCATTGTTAGGTTAGACTATAAAAATACAGAAAGGTTTAATCCTGTTTACTTCTGATTCTGCTTAATGTTTCAATACTCATGCCTAAATAGGAGGCGATAATGCCGATTGGCACCCGTTTCACGATTTCAATTTTGGTATTAAACAACTGTTCGTAACGCTCTGTCGTATTGCTGAATTTCAAGCGGTAGTTTTTTGCTGCCAGAGAATTGTAATAATGTTCTGCAATCATTCTGCCGGTGCGTTCCATAAGCGGATAGGTGTTATACAATTTTTGTAAATCGTCATAATGGATGGCATACAACACGCTGTCTTCCAGCAGTTCAATGGTTTCCATAGACGGCTGTCTGGAAATGAAACTGGCAAACGATACCAGCAATTCTCCTTCCAGTACAATATCGTTCGTCAATTCTTTATTGTCCTCTTCAAAAAAATTCCTGGCAAGCCCTTTTTCAATAAAGTATAAATAATTACAGGGTTTTCCTTTCTTCAGTAAGATGTGTTTTTTAGGATATTCCATATATTGCAAAACCTGTTCTATGGCCGTAATGACTTCCATAGGCAGGGTGCCGAATTGGGAAAGAAAAGTGTAAAACGACTGATGTTGGTTCTTGCTCAATTTTTTATTTGACTATTATCAAAAAATCAGGTTTATTTATACTGCAACTTTGTAAGGCAATTTTATAAAGATAAACAAAAATAAAAAAATGAGCTCAACAGGATTTTCCATCAGCGAATACCATGATATAAAACCGATTTATCAAAAACTGGATAAGTTGGTTTCCTTACCCTTGCAGCATATTGAACCTAAAGCCATGGAAAGCTATCTGGATTTCTATAAAACAAAGTGCACAAAATCCAGAGAAATATACGAGAAAGCACAGCAATACATTCCGGGCGGTGTACAGCATAATTTAGCCTTCAATTACCCGTTTCCGCTAACCTTTACAAAAGCGGAAGGAGCTTATTTATATGATGCAGACGGCAATAAATACATTGATTTCTTACAGGCCGGCGGGCCAACGGTATTGGGTAGCAATTATCCATCCGTAAGAGAAAAAGCCATTGAATTGATTAATGAATGCGGTCCGTCTACAGGCTTACTGCACGAATACGAATACAAACTGGCAGAATTGATTTGCAAAAATATCCCGTCTGTAGAACGATTCAGAATGTTAGGCAGCGGCACGGAAGCGGTGATGGGTGCTTTGCGTCTGGCACGTATCAAAACCGGCAAATCAAAAATAATAAAAATTGGAGGGGCGTATCACGGATGGAGTGACCAGATGATATACGACTTGCGAATTCCCGGAACCAGATTCTTTGATGCCAAAGGCATTCCGTTCATGATGCACTGGCATACACAAGCCGTACCGCCAAATGATATTGACGCTTTGGAAAGCAAACTGAAATGGAACAGATTGCGAGGCGGAACTGCTGCTGTTATTTTAGAACCGCTCGGTCCGGAAAGCGGAACCTATCCGGTGTATAAAGAATTTGCGCAGCAAGCGCGCGAGTTATGCGATAAATACGGTGCCTTGTTGATTTTTGATGAAGTAGTAACAGCATTCCGTGTGGGTATGAGTGGTGCGCAGGGATACTTTAATGTAAAACCGGATTTAACTATTTTTGGTAAAGTCGTGGCTGGTGGCTATCCTTCAGCAGGCGGCATTGGCGGTAAAGCAGAATACATGGATGGTTTAGCGGCTGGTTTGCAAGGTGGCAAAAAAGTAAAAGTAGGCGGAACTATGGCTGCAAATCCATTAAGTTGCTGTGCCGGATATCATACGTTATTGGAAATAGAAAGAACCAATGCCTGCGAGAAAGCAGGAAAAGCAGGTGACAGAATTACGACCGGATTAAATCAGTTGATTGATAAATATGGCTTACCATTCGTGGCATTTAACCAAGGTTCTATTTGTCATTTGGAAGCAGCGGGAACATTATATGTAAAGATTAAACTGCTGAAAATAAAATCTGTACTGGCTGAAATCAACGAACGAAAAAAGCTGATGGAAGAGTATGGAGCAGCCTACATGGCAGAAGGAATCGTAACTTTAGCAGGAAGCCGTTTGTATTGCAGTATGGCCGATAGCGATGATGTAATTGACGATGCGCTAAACAGATTTGAAAATGTCTTTAAAAATGTAAAAAATTAACTTGCAATATTTTCTATCATACGATGTTGGTACCAGTAGCGTAAAATCTATTTTAATAGATACGAACGGAAATGTACTGGCAACTGCGATAGAAGAATATCCTTTGTTTACTCCCAATCCGGGTTGGGTGGAACAGGAACCTCTGGATTACTGGAATGCCATTTGTAAGGCGACGAACAAGATTATCCAATCAATCAGCATCTCAAAAGAAGATATAAAAGGAATCGCTTTTTCTACACAGGCACAGGGTGTTATTCCGGTAGATAAGAACGGAACCGTGCTGCATCGGAACATTTCCTGGGTAGATGGCAGAGCGGAGGAGCAAGCCAGAAAAGCCATGAATTATTTTGGCGGGAAACGAATGTTCAAATTGGTAGCAGGTACGGAGTTGACGGGAAAAGATGTCATTCCTAAAATTATATGGTTAAAGGATAAGCAGCCCGAAATTTACAACAACACTTATAAAATCCTGGATGTAAACGGATATCTAAAATATAAATGTACTGGCAAGATGGTGGCGGAATGGTCCGGTGCCTGTTCTTATGCATTTGATGTAAAAAAGAAAGACTGGGAACGTTTGTTTTTTAAATTGTGTAAAATCGATTTAAATAAACTGCCGGATTTAGTTCGCTCTGTCGATTTGGTGGGCACCCTTACAAAAGAAGCAGCAGAACAATTGGGATTATCTGTAAACACAGGCGTTTACGGCGGGTGTGATGATACACAAAGTGCAGCAATAGGCACCACCGCCATCGGTGAAGGCGAAGCCCATATTTATGTTGGAACATCCGCCTGGGTAGGTGTATCTACCGCCAGAAATCTTAAGTTTAAGAATGCCACGTTTTGTTTGCAAAGTGCTGATCCTACAAAAAATATTGTAGTGGGTATCACAGAATCTGCCGGCATTAACACGCAATGGATGGTCAATACCTATTATCAAAAAGAAAAAGAAATACTATCTGAACAAGATTTGTTTTTATTAATTGAACAAGAAATCAATGCAACCAATCCGGGTGCTGATTACTTAATTATGACGCCCTGGTTTTTAGGGGAACGTTGTCCGGTCAGTACCACCACCACACGCTCCACCTTATTTAATCTCACGCACCAACATACAAGAGCACATATTGCGCGCGCTAACTTTGAAGGCATTGCTTATAATTTACGCTGGACCATCCATAATCTGGAAAAAGATTATGGTTTTAAGATTGATACTTTGAAGATTACAGGAGGTGGCAGTAAGAATAAATCCTGGATGCAATTGATAGCGGATGTAACCAACAGGAAAATCATCACCACTTCGCAGCCAGTAAATGCAGGTGCTTTCGGTGCCGCGATGTGTGCGATGGTGGGTTCGGGAGCCTTAGATGATTTCTCTGAGATTCATAAACTTATTCAACAGGTAGATACCTTTATTCCGAATCCAAATCACCACAAAATATACAACGAACTTTTCGGAATCTATCAGCGGGTGTTCCATCAGCTTAGTAAAGCCTATCAGACAATTAATAAAACAAGATTTGAATTATAATCATGGATATTCAGGAAGCGAAAAATAAGGTATGTGCTGCGGGCTTGCAACTATTAAAAGAAGGGCTGGTGGCGCGCACCTGGGGCAATGTCAGCATCAAGGTGAGTGATACGCAAATGGTCATTACACCCAGTGGCAGAAAGTACGATGAACTGACACCCGAAGAAATGGTGCTGGTGGATATTTATACATTGAAACACGAAGGCAAACTGAAACCTTCATCAGAACTGAAACTGCATTGCGAAGTATATAAAACACGACCGCACATCAATGCGGTTATCCATACTCATCAGTTGTATGCATCCATAGTAGCAGCGGCGCAGAAAGATGTGGTGGTGTTGAATGTAGAGCATCAGAAAATACTGGGAGCGAAGACGATAAAAGCAGCACCGTACGCGTTGCCTAATACAAAAAAAATAACGGTAGAAACAGCCAGAGCGATTGAGCAATCCAATGCGGCATTAATGTCGAACCATGGTGTTGTTTGTATAGGAAATGATTTGGAAGACACTTTTGAAGTAGCACGAACCTTAGAAAAAGCGTGTGAACTATTTATCGCGTCTAAAAAACAAACTGCTTAATATAGTATCACAGAGGAACTCAAAGATAAACACAGAGTCCACTGAGATAGTTTGGTGTAACTCTGTGATATATTAAACAACCATATGAACAAAAAAGAAGCCATACAAATACTATTAAATGCTGCCGGTTTTTTCGAGCAGCAAAGTGCCGGGTATAAAAGCTGGGGAAAGGTGGAGGTCTTGCAGATTTCCATACGATTAGAGAATGACGAAATCATTTACACACAAAAAAATAAGGCACTTTCATTGCTTACGGCAGAAGATATTCTTGTAGCAAACAACGATTCTGTCTTTTACAAAATCTTTTCAAAAAGGAAAAAAGTACAGGTTATTTTAATCACGCAGCAGGAATTTGCATCACAGGTTAAAGAAGAAATTCCACCGATATTAGATGATCAGGCACAACTATTAGGTGTTACCGTTCGTATCGCAAAAAATGAGGATGATATTCTACATGCTTTGAATGGAAGATATGCTGCTGTTTTATTAAATGGAAAAAGTATTTGTTTAGGCAACAGTATAGATGATGCTTATGTGGCTGCACAACTTTTAGAGAAAACATCCAAAGCATTTGTAGAAGCGAAATATTTAGGTGGCGCAAAATCCATCAATAAAATAGAAGCCTGGCTAATGCAGCAATTTTATCAGTTCAAATATTCCAAAGAAGCCAAGAAAAACAAGTAATCTGCATTATTTCTCTCCCTCGCAATATAGCAAGATAAAGCATGTAGAGTTGAGATATAATTGTACTTGCCCGTTAAATACGGCAATTATATTTTTACCATAATTTTAAGAATTTGGATGTTATTTTTTGTTTAGGTATGCTTACTTTTAGTAGTATTCTTTAATCAATATTTATGTACAGAAAATGATTACCATCGACCTCCATTGTCATCCCAATTTAAAATCGTTTAATTCCGGATATCCCGAGCCGGCTGCAAATATGTGGGATTCCATACATCATAAAATTGACGGAAAAACAGCACAGTCTATCAGCGAACTCGTAGCGCATATCCATATGGAGTCGCAGTGCAACCTGGATGCCATGGCAGCAGGAAATGTGCGCGTGTTTCAATTGTCCTTATATCCAACGGAAAGAGGATTTTTGCATTTACGCAACCTGCCGAAAATTTTAGTGGGAAAAAGAAGAATAAATATTGCACAGGAAGTAATTACCGGCTATGCGGCAAGCTCTATTGCTCATCAGAAAAAACATTATCATTATTTTGAAGACTTGCAGGCAGAGTACGAATACGTAAAAAATCAGCAAGGCAAAAGTCCTGACGGTAAAAGCGAATTTGTACTGGTGAATAATTATAAGGAACTGGAACAGGCGCTTAAAAAAGAAAACACACTCATTGGTATTGTAACCATAGAAGGAACACATGTGCTGGGTACCGGTGCTCCTGAAACGGATAAGCTGACAAAAGAGGCGCTGATACAACATCTGACAGCCAACATACAAACTATAAAAAGCTGGGAATACCCGCCATTTGTTATAAATCTGGCGCATCATTTCTGGAATCATTTGTGCGGACATGCAACGAGTTTTAAGCGTCCTATTAACGGACTAATTAATCAGAATAAAGGAAAAAACAAAGGCATTACCGAAGCCGGCTGGCATGTGGTAAGAGAATTACTTAGTTCCAATAATGGTAAGCGTATTTTAATAGATACGAAACATATGAGTGTGGCTGCACGAAAAGAATATTATGCATTTATCGGCAACCATAATTATTTAAATCCTAAACAAAAAATTCCGGTCATCAGCAGTCATGCCTGTGCAAACGGATTTAAAACACTGGATTCATCCATTCGTCAAAATGACATTATTTTAAAAGCGAGAAAAGGAAGATTGTATAAATGGAGCATCAATATTTCTGATGAGGAAGCACGCATTATACATGATTCGGAAGGGTTGATTGGATTGATGATGGATAAAGGCAATCTGGGTGGCATTGATTTAATCAAATCTATTAGCGAACACAAGGATGCAGAAAAACAGCGTGCTGAGTTTGCGCAATTATTTCTGGATAATGCATTCCAGCTGGTGAAAGCGGTTGGTAAAAAATCTGGCTGGGATATGATTGCCATCGGCACCGACTTTGACGGTTCGATTACACACATCGATCCGTATGAATCCGCCGTGAAGATGCCTTTGCTGCAGCAGGACTTATTGGATTATCTGGAAAAGCATAAATACCAGAAAGACCTTTGGTTTAGCTATACACCAGTACAAATCATAGAAAAGATATTCTACAAAAACGCCATAGATTTTTACAAGAAGTTTTTTGTATAGCTTTTGACATTATTTTGCAGCATACCATTTATTATATGCTGCAATAAGTTGTGGAATATCGTCGTATTTATAGGTTTGATCTTCTATCTTTTTTTCGATTTCTTTATTATCAGATAAAATAAAAGCAAGTTTATCATATCTGAAATCCTTTCGTTTTGGGATATATAAAGTATTGTTGTTGTATTCAATCATGTAAGCTACATCCGCTAATTGCGGAGCGGTTAAAACACCAACCACCAATCCAGCTGCCATTATTTTTTTGTCGTAGAATTCGTATAACTTTACAGTGCTGTTTATATCATTCAGTAAATGGTAAAATTCTTTCTTATCATTTTTATTTGAGATGTTTTTTGATAAGAAAATATACTTTACACTATCTAGCATTACTTCAAAACCATTTATTTTATTTGGATTTAAACCTCGTACCGTATTCTTTTTATCTAAATAATGGCCAAAATTATCCATGTATGAATTTCTGATAAAATTAGAACGATAATAGCTTAAGTGAATTTTCGTAGTTAGGGTGTCGCCGTTCTTCAAATATATTTTTCCGATAAAATAATCAGTTGCAATCTCATTTGATTTGCATAAAATACATGAGAAGATGAATAAGATGAGAAATGTAATTTTTTTCATGCAGAAATCATGTAAATCAAAATAATCAGCTAAATCAGTGATCTTATTTTCTCGCCATCACTTTTTCTACGGCCGCGATAATATCTTTCGGCATCAAACCATATTTTTCTAATAGTTGATCTGGTGTTCCGCTTTCACCGAAAGAATCATTCACCGCTACATATTCCTGAGGATAGGGTGTATTTTGAATTAATACCTGCGCTACAGCATCGCCTAAACCACCATTGCGTTGATGTTCTTCAGCGGTTACTACACATTTTGTTTTTCCAACAGATTTTAAAATAGCATCTACATCCAACGGTTTTATCGTGTGCATATTAATCACCTCAACAGAAATTCCACGCTTTTCTAATTCTTGTCCGGCCATCACCGCATGCCATACCAAATGACCGCATGCAATAATCGTTATATCCGTTCCTTCAGACAAAAATTGTGCTTTGCCGATTTCAAAACCTGAATCTTCAGCAGCCGTAAATATTGGCCATACGGGACGACCGAAACGCAGATAGGTTGGTCCAACTCGTTCAATAATTGCTTTCGTTGCCAAACGCGTTTGATTGTAATCGCAAGGCACGACTACCGTCATATGCGGCAACATTTTCATCAATCCGATATCTTCTAAAATCTGATGGGTGGCTCCGTCTTCACCTAAAGTAAGTCCGGCATGTGAGCAACAAATTTTTACATTCTTATCTGAATACGCCACGCTTTGACGGATCTGGTCGTATACACGGCCAGTCCCGAAATTGGCGAAAGTAGTAGCTACCGGAATTTTACCGCCGATGGTCAGGCCGGCCGCAATGCCAATCATATTGGCTTCCGCGATACCGGTTTGCACGAAGCGTTCCGGAAAGTCTTCGATAAATTTTTCCAGTTTTAAAGAACCTACGAGGTCGGCGCACATGGCTACCACGTTCGGGTTGGCTTTTCCTGCTTCATGAATACCCACGCCAAATCCTGAGCGTGTATCTTTTTTATCGGTGAATGTGATGTCTTGTAAACTCATGTTGTTCTTCTTAATTTTTTGAAATTTGCTGATTGCAAAATTATCCTATTCTAATAATCACCCAAGGTTTCTTCCAGTTGTGATAAGGCGCTCTCCAATTGTGCATCGTTTGGTGCACTGCCGTGCCATTTGTGGGTGCCCATCATAAAGTCAACGCCAAAGCCCATTTCGGTATGCATTAAAATAACGATTGGTTTGCCTTGTTTCGCTTTCAGTTGTGCCTGTGTCAGCGTAAACACTACGTCTTCCATCACATTGCCTTTCATTTCCAACACTTCCCATCCAAACGCCTTGAACTTCGCATGCAAATCGCCCAAATCGCACACCTGTTGAGTGGAACCATCAATTTGTGCATTGTTCCAGTCGACAGTAACAATTAAATTATCTACTTTTTTAGCCGCTGCAAAAATGGCAGCTTCCCATATTTGTCCTTCCTGTAACTCGCCATCACCGGTTAACGCATAAACGAGTTTGTCATCGCCGTTTAATTTTTTTGCTAATGCTGCACCAATTGCTACCGAAATGCCTTGACCTAAAGATCCGCTGGCAATTCTGATTCCAGGTAAGCCTTCGTGTGTCGTTGGATGCCCTTGTAATCTTGAATTAATATGACGGAAGGTGCCGAGTTCTTTCACCTCAAAAAATCCACGACGTGCCAGAACACTATAGAACAAAGGAGAAATATGACCGTTTGATAAGAAAAATAAATCTTCTCCAATACCGTCCATCTTGAAATCGGTGTTGACGTGCATGATTTCAAAATAAAGTGCGGTCAGAAAATCGGCGCAACCAAGCGAGCCACCCGGATGACCCGATTTACATTGATGTACCATGCGCACAATATCGCGGCGGACTTGTGTGGCTGTTTTGTTGAGTTCGGCTATTTGCATATGTTAGTCGTAAGTAATGAGTAGTAAGTAGTACCGTATTTGTATTCGTACAAAAATATTAAAATAAAAGATTGTAAAACATAAAAGTTTTATACAATGTATCCTTTATCACTTCGGCCATCCGAATTTATTCTTCAATTGGTCTTTCACATTTTCCTGAATTGATTTTTTGGGCGTCGTATCATTCGGATTTTTGCCTTGCAAAACTTCCTGAATTTTATTTTTTACTTCTTCTTTTACTTGTGTTTTAATCGTATCCAGCGTTTGTTTTGCTTGTTCTTTTACCTGTTCAATCTGTTGTTGTGCCTGCTCTTTCACCGCATCTTTCAGGGTAGCATTGCCGGCTGTGGCATCCGGTTTGCCTACATTCACGGTTGGTTTATTGAAGGTGCCGCCCACTTTTAAGTTGATGCGGATGATTTCCGGTACCATGTTATTCAATTTCGGAATGGGATTTTTTGCCAGCAAGCCTTGCGCAAAACTGCTGGCTTGTCCGAGTTCTTTCCATGGAACATCAATGGCAACGGTATAATCCATACTTTGGTCGGCGATGCCCTGTGAACCGCTCACCACCATTTTCAGGTTGTTCACTTTGGTTTCAAAAGGTGCCACCAAAATTCTTCCGTTGGCCACCGTGGTTTTGATATCCAGGTTTTCAATACGCAGGTTTTCCAGTTGTTTCAGCTTGGTTTGTTCTACAATCTTTTGTAAAGCAGGAACACCTTTGATGTTTGCCAGCGGCATCTTAAATCCGGCGGTTCCGTTGAGCGTCTTCAAGTCCGGCGATAAATCCGGCAGGATAGCCATTTGCATATTCATATTGGAACCAAATGTACCGTTCACATATTTCATGATAGGAGCCGCTTTTTGCATGGTGCCGACAAACTTGTACACTTCCTGCACGTCAAAATTTTGGATGTTGTAGGCCAGGTTTCCTGTCGGGATATCTGTTTTAGTGTTATAAAAACCACTCACAGTAGCACTGCCGCCCAACAGGTTTGCCGTCAGGTTATTTAAGTTCAGTTGTTCATCTTTCAGATTGATTTTGCCGTTCAGGTTTTTGATGTTCAGTTTGTCATACACCAATTCTCCAACAGTGGCAATACCAGTAAAGTCTATGTTTTTAGGAACACGCACCACTTCTTTTGCCTGTTGCGCCTTTGATTTTGATGCGGAAGAGGAGTCCGGTAAAAATTCGTTGGCATCTATCTTATTGGATACGATGTTTACATTTCCGGTAATTACGGCATCTTTTGACAACACATATCCAATCACATTTTCCAGTTTTCCCTTGATGTCAAAATCACTGTTACCGATTTTAGCGATACATTGCGGAACATCCACGTATTGAGGTGTAAAATTCAGCAGCAGGTTACTGACGGAAACTGGTTTCGGCACCTCTTTCGAGGCATATTCAATGCCGTTAGCGGAGATGTTTCCCGCAGCTTGTATATTTTGATAACGCTTTGCATCCACATCCGACTTTTTGGCTTTTACCGTTAAATCCACATTAGCGTTACCCGTCAGTTTCTGCACACCTTCCAGGGGATAGAATTTCTGAACATCCGCCAAATTGATTTTCCCTTTGGCAGACAAATCGACGTTAGGGTCTGAAATGGGTGTGGCTACTTTTAACTTGGCGACAATAGGTTCATTGGCCAATCTCAGGCGTAAGTCAGGTACGTTTATCAGGGTTTTATCCAAACTTCCCCCTGGGTTGTTTATATGTGCATCAATAAAAACATCTGTAACTGCAGTTGGCAATTTCGGATATTGAAATTTGCCGTTGTCTACTTTCAGATTCAGGGCAAATGCAGGATAAGAATCTCCCTCTAAGGTACCTTTGGCCATGCCGTCTAATTTCAAGATTCCGGATGCAACGATGTCTTTAAAATCTTTAGAATAAACGGCAGGAATGAGCGATAGCAAAGACTTAAAGTCTGTCTTGTCTGCATTAAAGGAAATATCCATCACCGTTTTGGTAGAATCCGGTATCTGGATGAACCCGTTAAGCAAGAGTCCCAGTCTGTTTAAAATCAATTTATTTTCTTTGAATGCATATTTGTGTTGTGTCTGATCAATATTTACGGAACTTTCCAGGTTTAATGTCGCTTCTTTTAAGTAGGTGATAAGCCCCTGAGAAAACGAAACTTTTTCGATAGCCGTACTGGATGTGTAATCTAAAATTTCGGAAGCAAAATCGCCTTTTCCTTTGTGGTTAAGGTTCATGATTTTTAAAGAAGTACCGCCTTTTAAATCGTCGTAGTAGAGATTGATATTATCTAAAGTCAGTCTATTTAATGCCAGTGCAAATGGTTTGCTTGCAGTTGTATCTATGGATGGTTTTAAGATATTCCAGTTCGCAAAACCCTCTTTGTTCACAATGGCGTTGAGGGTGGCATCTTCTAAGGAGATGGCTTCAATTTTGTATTGTTCACCCTTAATCACACTCATTAAATCCAGAGAAGCGTTGGTAGAACCGATATTTAAAAGTGTATCGCCTTCAAACGGGGCAATGCCGGTGATGGTTAAATCTTCAATGCCTAAAGCTATATTTGGGAAATTGCGGATGTTTTTTAACAGGGATAGGTCAATATCACTAAAGTCCACTTTTGCATTTACCTGTTTGCTGATTTCTTCTTTTGCTTTAGCAATGATTTTATCTTTAAAGAAATAAGGTACAGCAACAGCAGACACTATCAATATCACAAAGAAAACAAGAAATCCAATCAGAAATTTTTTCATACAAGCACAATTTCTCCAAAAATAGGAAAATGACGGCTGAATAGATTAAAATTTACATTATTTATGATTTGTTTTTTCAGCAAAAAAACGCCACGAATAGATTAAATTTGTCATACAATAGAAATTTCATGCAAGAAGTAAAACCTTACCAGCTCCAGAATAAAATTAGAATTGTCACTGCAGCATCTTTGTTTGACGGACACGATGCATCCATAAATATCATGCGCCGCATCATTCAGGCTTCCGGTGCGGAAGTAATACATTTGGGACATAACCGTTCTGTACAGGAAATTGTGGAGTGTGCGATTGAAGAAGAAGCGAATGCCATTGCGTTCACTTCCTATCAGGGCGGCCATGTGGAGTTTCTGAAATACATGTATGATTTGCTGCACGAAAAAGGCTGCGGTCACATTAAAATTGTCGGCGGCGGTGGCGGTACCATCCTTCCTTCAGAAATTGAAGAATTGCATGCTTATGGAATTGACAGAATCTATTCACCAGATGATGGTCGTGCATTAGGTTTGCAAGGAATGATTAATGATTTATTGCAAATCTGTGATTTCCCTTGCGGTAAGGATGTGGCATTGGATACAGAAAAACTGAAAGCAAAGAATGCACATCATATCGCGCAACTCATTTCTGCTGCAGAAAACTATCCGGAGGAGTTTAATATAATTGAATCTCAAATTTCAAATCTCAAATCTCAAATTCCAATTCTCGGTATTACAGGAACTGGCGGCGCGGGAAAATCTTCACTTACAGATGAACTGGTGCGTCGTTTTCTGTTGGATTTCCCGGATAAAACACTTGCCATCATTTCTGTTGATCCGTCCAGAAGAAAAACAGGCGGTGCTTTGCTGGGTGATAGAATCCGTATGAATTCTATCAACAATCCCCGCGTGTATATGCGCTCCATGGCCACGCGACAAACCAACGCTTCCATCTCTAAAAATATCACTGATGCAATTGCGATTCTGAAAGCAGCCAATTTTGATTTGATTATCATTGAGACATCTGGTATCGGACAAAGCGGTACGGAAATAGTAGATATAGCTGATACTTTCTTATACGTGATGACACCTGAATTCGGTGCAGCATCGCAGTTAGAAAAAATTGATATGCTGGATTTTGCCGATGTGGTAGCCATTAATAAGTTTGATAAACGCGGTGCGCAGGACGCCTTGCGCGATGTAAAAAAACAATATCAGCGCAACCGAAATCTATGGGATAAAAATCCGGAAGACATGCCGGTGTATGGCAGTATTGCCGCACAGTTCAACGACCCGGGAACGAATGAATTATATAAAGCGATTATTCAGAAAGTGATTGAAAAATCGAAACTAAATTGGCAGTCGACCTTGAATTTACGCACCGGAAATTCTGAAAAGATTTACATTATTCCGCCAGCCAGAGTTCGTTACTTGTCTGATATTACGAAAACTAATCGCGATTATGATACCTGGGTAAAAGAGCAAGCAGAAATTGCGCAAGACCTTTATGCATTAGATAGAATAAAATCTTTTCCAACGTTTAAAACATTGGAAAAACTGGATGAAGAAATAAAAGAAAAACAACTCAAGCTGCATCCGGAATGCAGGCAAATACTGGATACCTGGGGAAAAACAAAACAGGATTATAATAACGAGTTTTATATTTTCAAAGTACGTGACAAAGAACTAAAAATAAAAACACATACAGAATCCTTATCACATCTGCAGATTCCAAAAGTGTCACTACCGAAATACGAATCCTGGGGAGATATTTTGAAATGGAACTTACAGGAAAATGTACCCGGTGAGTTTCCATATACGGCCGGTGTGTTTCCGTTTAAAAGAGAGGGCGAAGACCCGACGCGTATGTTTGCCGGCGAAGGCGGACCGGAACGTACTAATAAACGATTCCATTATGTTTCTTTAGGCTTGCCCGCCAAACGATTGTCAACCGCTTTCGATAGTGTGACATTATACGGCGAAGACCCAGCCATTCGTCCGGATATATATGGTAAAATCGGCAATTCCGGTGTTTCCATCTGCACACTGGATGACGCGAAAAAACTGTATTCCGGTTTTGATTTATGCTCGCCGAATACCTCGGTTTCCATGACCATCAACGGACCGGCCGCTACTATCTGCGCTTTCTTTATGAATGCAGCTATCGACCAGCAAGGTGAAAAATACATCCGCGAAAACAATCTGGTGGATGAGGTCAACAAAAAGATAGACGAAATCTATAAAAGTAAAAATGCCAAACGACCAGCTTATGCCGGCACTTTGCCGGATGGCAACGATGGCTTAGGTTTGTTGTTATTGGGTGTTACAGGCGATCAGGTGTTGGATAAAGAGGTGTATGCGAAAATTAAGGCACATGCTTTATCTCAGGTGCGCGGAACCGTGCAGGCGGATATTTTAAAGGAAGATCAGGCGCAAAATACCTGTATTTTTTCTACAGAGTTTTCTCTGAAATTGATGGGCGATGTGCAGGAGTATTTTGTGCAGCATAAAGTGCGCAATTTCTATTCCGTTTCCATCAGCGGTTATCATATTGCAGAAGCTGGTGCCAATCCAATTTCACAATTAGCATTTACGTTGTCCAATGGTTTCTCTTTTGTAGAATACTATCTTTCTCGTGGCATGCATATCGATGATTTTGCACCAAATTTATCTTTCTTTTTCTCCAACGGAATTGATCCTGAGTATGCAGTAATAGGCCGTGTAGCCCGAAAAATATGGGCGAAAGCGATGAAGTATTTGTATAAAGGCAATGACAGAAGCCAGAAACTGAAATACCATATTCAGACATCCGGCAGAAGTTTGCACGCGCAGGAAATTGATTTTAATGATATCCGAACTACACTGCAAGCCTTGTATGCGATTTATGACAACTGCAACTCTTTACACACCAATGCTTATGACGAAGCCATCACCACACCAACTGAAGAAAGTGTACGCAGAGCGATGGCGATTCAGTTAATCATCAATAAAGAACTTGGGTTAGCGAAAAATGAAAATCCATTACAGGGTTCTTTTATTATTGAAGAATTGACAGATTTAGTAGAAGAAGCAGTGTATGCAGAGTTTGACAAAATCACGGAACGTGGCGGTGTATTAGGAGCAATGGAAACTATGTATCAACGTAGCAAGATACAGGAAGAGAGTATGTATTACGAAATGAAAAAACACACAGGAGAGTTGCCTTTAATTGGTGTCAATACATTCTTATCATCTAAAGGTTCGCCCACCATTTTACCAATGGAAGTGATACGCAGTACGACAGAAGAAAAAGATTTGCAAATTGCAAATTTAAGCGTCTTACAGGCTCGTAATAGTAAGGAAGCACAGCATTATTTGCAGCAACTGCAAAAAGCAGCTTTAGAAAATAAAAACTTATTTGATGTTTTGATAGAGACTGTAAAATACTGCAGTCTGGGACAAATCACCAATGCATTGTTTGAAGTGGGCGGACAGTACAGAAGAAATATGTAAACGGAATTTATTTTTTTGCCTTATTTGATAGATAAAAAATCTAAAAAGTATTCATTTTTTACTATTTTCATCTTGCTAATAACTTTAATATGAAAAGATCTTTTTTTGTTTTTATTATTGCTGCTCTTCTTTTAGGGTGCAGCCGTGAAAGCGCCGTTCAGTTTTCGCACCCTTTCCTGGATGTGGAAAGTAACATTCAATCTGAAAACTGGTATGATATACCCGGCATGATTTGTCGCGACGGTTCTCAGACAGGCATTGGATACCGCGTGGGGAATCCAAAAAAATTGGCAATCTATATCAATGGCGGAGGTGCTTGCTTTAATCCGGAAACCTGCAATGGCAATCCAAAATCATTTAACGGTTCAGACATGGAAGACCTGTACACCCAATACGGCAGTACCGGTATTTTTGATGCCTCTAATCCCAAAAATCCACTAAAAGATTTTTCATTTGTATTTGTTCCGTATTGCACTGGAGATGTGCATAGCGGTACTAAAGATGTGGGTTTTGCATTAGGAGTTCCGGATACTCAACGCTATGTTGGTGCTTTTAATTTTATTAAAGCAATGAATTATATTCAACCATATTATGACAATAAAAAGGTGGAAGAGATTGTATTGTTCGGATTGAGCGCTGGGGGATACGGTGTTTATATAAATTTCCTTGAAGTAGTAAAAAGGTTTCCGAATGCAAAAATCACGGTAATTAATGATTCCGGGCCATTGTTTTACGATGACCAGGCATTTCCAATCTGTTTGCAATTAGGCTTCTCTGCTGTTTTTGGGTTGCCTGTACCGGATGATTTGGTAGACTGCTGCGGAACACCAAATATAGGGCTAAGTAACGTGTATGAATATTCCAGTAAATTTTATCCGAAAGCAAATTATGGTTTTATGTCATCCTATAACGATGCAACTTCCCGCTTTTTCTTGAGCTTCGGATATGACAATTGCACCGGAGCACCAGGTAATCAGCTTCCTGCAAATGTTTTCAAAAATGCCTTAGTCAATTTGCGCGATAGTATCCTGAAACCTAAAACCACCTGGTCTACATTCTTTATCAATGGTGATTCACATACCATGTTCGTTTCAGATGATATTGTATACAACAGACAAGTAGACGGCATGTATTTATATGAATGGGTAGATAAATTAATGAAAGGGCAGCGAATGCATATAACAGAGTAAGTACGTTTTTAATAAGAATATAGAAAGGTATCACATGTGTGGTACCTTTTTCTTTATATATAAAACTGGTCAGGATTGCATAAAGGCCAGCTTGCTTTACTTTTATGTTTACAGTCAATATCGTATCTTTGCACCTCAATGAGCAGGCAGCAGAAAATAGAACTGATGGCACCGGCAGGCAGCTACGAAGCCCTGATGGCGGCGATTCATGCCGGTTGTGATTCCGTGTATTTCGGAGTGGAGCAGTTCAATATGCGCGCACGTGCCACCATGAATTTCACGCTGGAAGATCTGGAAAAAGTGGGTGCTATCTGTAAAGAAAATAAGGTGCGCAGTTATCTCACGCTGAACACCATCGTATACGATCATGATTTGTCAGCTATTAAAACCGTACTGGATAAAGCCAAAGCCAGCGGTATCACTGCCGTAATTGCCAGTGATCAGGCGGTGATTGCTTATGCGCGGTCTATTCAACTGGAAGTGCATATTTCTACGCAGGTTAATATTACGAATATTGAAACGGTGAAATTTTATGCGCTCTTTTCCGATACCATGGTCTTGTCGAGAGAGTTGAGTTTGATACAGGTTAAAAAAATCTGCGACCAGATAGAAAAAGAAAAGATTTGCGGACCATCCGGCAAATTAATAGAGATAGAAATATTTGTACACGGTGCTTTATGTATGGCAGTATCGGGAAAATGTTACCTAAGTCTGCATACAGCAAATGCTTCCGCCAACCGTGGTGCCTGCGTGCAAAACTGCAGAAGAAGCTATACCGTGATTGATAATGAAGATGGACACGAACTGGCTATCGACAATGAATATATCATGTCGGCACAGGATTTATGCACGATTGATTTTCTGGATCAGGTCATTGAGAGTGGCGTAAAGGTGATGAAGATTGAAGGCAGAGGAAAAGGCGCGGATTATGTGAAAACGACGGTCGAGTGTTATCGCGAAGCCATTGATGCATATTATACTAACTCTTACACAAAAGGAAAAGTAGCCGACTGGACGGAGCGACTGAAACGGGTGTACAACCGCGGTTTCTGGAGTGGTTATTATTTAGGACAAGAGTTAGGTGAATGGAATGACGCTGCGGGATCTAAAGCTACGACACGCAAAATTTATCTGGGAAAAGGCAGCAATTATTTTGATAAGATTCAGGTGGCGGAATTCAAGCTGGAATCGTATGAGTTGAGTGTGGGTGACAGTGTTCTTATTACCGGACCCACTACGGGTGCCATTGAAACCACCATCGCGGAATTACATACTTCTGCAGGTGCTGTTCAGACAGCCAAAAAAGGCGATAACTGTGCATTTAAATTGGAAACACCAATACGTAGCAGCGATAAATTATACAAAATCGTCAGCAATAATTAATTTATAGTGATTACCATCATACAGCAAAGAGCAAAATGCATTGGCTGCAATTATTGTGTGGAACTGGCTCCGCAGCGCTGGCGCATGAGCCGTAAAGATGGAAAAAGTGTGCTGCTGGAAAGTAAAGACAAAAAAGGATTCTGGAGCGTAAAGGTCAGAGAAGATGAACTGGATAGCAATCTCAAAGCAGCCAAAGCCTGCCCGGTGAATATCATACAAATTTTAGAATAAAAAAACCGCAATATAAAATTGCGGCTTTTTTATTATCTAGTTATTTCATCAACTCATTAATTACATGCCCTGCTCATCGGCAGTTGGTCCGTACATACCCGGTACCGGCACACCTAATAAACGCAAATATACGGTCAGCTGTCCGCGGTGATGGTAAATATGGTTAAAGGTGAAGCTGCGCAATACCGCAATTTTCGGCATGGTAAAATAAATGGTTTCTCCATTACGCATCGTCCAGGTTTCGTTCACCAAGATTTCAGCACTGGTATTTTGTATGGATTGCAACGCTGCTGCAACGCAATCGTCGTGGATTTTTAATAAATCCTCTGTTGTGGCAACGGATTTTGGTTTATATCCGCCTTTTGAAAAATCCAGTTCTGGTTGCTCTAAAGTAATAGGTACCCATTCCGGTATTTCTGCCACATGCGTGGCCAGTTGTTCTAATGTCATCGATTTTTCATGCGGCTTCCACGATAGTTTATCCATCGGTACTCTTTCTAATAATTTACGGGTACTTGCACATTCATGCGTATACTCATTCGTCAAACTTTTAATGATATTAAATTCCATTCGCTTTTCTTTTTTGTAAAAATAAACTAAAATTTGTTTTCAACGTAATGGTAATATCTCTCTGATAACATTCTTTCACAAAAAACATACTTTTACGGCTATTGATTTGATACCATGTCAGAAGCAGATTTGAAGCAACAAAAGAAGAAGATGAAGAAATTATTTTTGACGTTATATATATTGTTATGCGGCTTGTGTTTAACGTATTGTCAGCATAACGGAAACAGAACACCTACCGGATTTATACAGCCGGAAGTAAATCCTGCGCTGTATCAGAATCACGATAAAGAAAAAATTAATTTACAGGATACCGATATTGTAAAAAAAATACACGCACTTGATTGTTATTTTGAAGACAAAGTAAAGCTCAACGGATTTAACGGTTCAGTTTTAATTTCTTACAAAGGAACACCCATTTTTGAGCGTTACTATGGCTACAAAAATTACGCAACACAGGAAAGGCTGACACCACGTTCTTCTTTTCAGATTGCCTCTACTTCCAAAACATTTACAGCCGGTGCCATTATGCTTTTGCTGCAGCAAAATATGTTGTCGCTGGATGATACACTGGAAAAATATTTCCCTGGTTTCCCATACAAGGGAATTACCATTAGAATGCTGCTGAATCACCGCTCAGGCTTGCCCAACTATTTAAATTTTTCCGAAGAATACTGGAAGAATAAAAAACTGTTTATGTCGAATGAGGATGTGCTGAAGATGATGTATAAATTCAAACCCAAAGCGCTGAATGCACCGGATACCCATTTCAGGTACAACAATACCAACTTCGTTTTACTGACGCTGATTGTAGAAAAAGTTTCCGGGGTTCCGTTTTGTGATTTCATGCATCAGAATATTTTTATTCCGCTTGGTATGCTGGATACCTGGTATTACGACCCACTGAGTACACGACCATCAGCTACTAAGGGCTACAAGGGTTCTCGCTGGCTGGAAGATGAAATTGTTTATACGGATGGCGTGATGGGCGACAAAGGAATTTACAGTACCGTGCAGGATTTGTACAAATGGGATCAGGCACTGTATTCAGGAAAATTTATCCGCTCGGAAATTTTAGGTCTGGCTTTTACGCCGCAAAGCTTTGAAAAAGCAGGTAACAAAAATTACGGATTGGGATGGCGTATGAACGACCAGCCGGATGGAACACGTTTGATTTATCATAACGGATGGTGGCACAGTTACAATTCTGTCTTTAACCGAAAAATCAGCGATAAAACAACGGTTATTATTTTAAGCAACCACTATAGCCAAAGTGTTTACAAAATTCAGGCAGTCTGGGATATTTTATATGGTGATGGCATAGTAAGTACTACCGAAGACGACGGCAGCAGCGAAACGACAAAGAAGTTAAATTCAGATAGCTTACTGGAAATGCAAAAATAAAAATCCTGAGCAACCACGCTCAGGACTATTTTAAACCAACCAAATGAAAATGTTTTTAACTTTTATCTAAACCAATTAAGATATCAATTAAGTAACAATTCCCGTGCCAAAGTGATTTTTGATTAGTTAATTTTTTGTTTTTCTCGAATCTTTTCTTCTGTTTTTCGCTTTTCTTCCAGTTTCTGTTTTATTTTCCATTCTTTCATTAAAACAGCATGTTTTACCTCTTCCAGCGAATCATATACAATGCCCACAATCATGTTGTTCAGCTCCTTGCCTTCAGGATGTTCATTGTCTAAGAAAGATTCAATCAGCCCGTGCGTAACCTCTTTCACGCCTCGGGTATTGTTCGGGTCGATGATATCTTTCATCAGTTTGTCAATGGTGTTAAAGGTAACATCCGCCACCGCTTTGTCCAGTGTTTCCTGAAAAATCTTCCCTAAACCCGGGATGTATCTCAGCTTATCTACCGTATCGTTTTCGAGAATGGCTTCGCTGATAATCTTCTCTACGTATATCTTTAATTCATAACGGTATTGCGAATAAGAGATATTCATAGCTTCCCCGATACGGTTGGTCAGGTAATTTACAATCGCATCTTCTTTAGGTTTAATAACATTGGTAACAATCTTTGTCACTAAAGGAGAACCTTTCTGCACCTCTTCCTGTGCCATGGTAATCATTTTGGCAATTACGCGGTCGGCCACTTCTTCTACCACCACTTCCGAAACAAAAGCAGACTGTTTGAATACAAACGTTTTGGTTAAATCAAAAACACCCAAACGCTGTAAGCGGTATATCAAGCCAAACAAACGGATAAACCCGAAAAAGTTAAGCCCATTGATAATCGGAATGCACATAATTACATCGTACCAGTGTACAAAGGGATAAAACCACCAATTATCGTATTTTTTACGGTAGATGCTGCGTATCCAGCGGAAGATGAGTTCGGCAATGTAAATGGCCACAAAGACCAAATCATATTTTAAAACATCCGGATAAATTTTAGCGGCATACCAGTCATGAAAGGAAAGAGAGATGTGCTGTATAAATGAATTAAAAAGCTGAAACTGAAATAAGAATCCGAAAAACAAATACAGCAAATTGATGAAGACAATCAATAACATGGTTAAGTCCATCCAAAATAAATGCGATGAATCTGCAGAGCGCAACTTCTGCATATCTATTTTAAACATCCTGCGTACTTTGTCTAACATAAAGTGAAGATAGGAAAATTTTCAAGATGCGGAATTCCGAAACAGCAACTGTCAGAATTTTATAAAACGTTCCCAATAGGCTTTTTCCAGCAGTTCGCGATCATCAGGATGCGCAATTTCTATGAGTGCTTTGGCGCGCTGACGAAGATTTTTTCCGTATAAAAAAGCAACACCAAATTCTGTTACAATATAATGTACATGGCCGCGCGTAGTTACCACGCCTGCACCTTGTTTTAAAAAGGGTACAATACGCGGCTCTCCTTTTTTGGTGCGCGAAGTAAGCGCAATGATAGGTTTGCCGCCCTGACTGAGCGCCGCGCCGCGAATGAAATCCATTTGCCCGCCGATGCCGCTGAACAGTTTTGAACCGATACTGTCTGCGCAAACCTGTCCCGTGATATCTACTTCAATGGCACTGTTGATGGCCACCACTTTCGGATTTTTACTGATAATGTGCGGGTCGTTAACAAAATCAATATCCAGAAAAGCAAAGGCAGGATTGTCGTCAACATAGTCGTAGAGCTTTTTAGTGCCTACGGCAAAACCCGTCACCGTTTTATATGGATGGATTATTTTTTTTGAATTATTGATGATGTCTTTTTCAAATAAATCAATGATGCCATCGCTGCACATTTCCGTGTGGATGCCTAGATTTTTATGGTTGTACAACGATTTCAGCACTGCATCCGGAATGGTTCCGATGCCGGTTTGCAGAGTGCTGCCATCGTCAATCAGTTCTGCAATATATTTTCCAATTTGCAATTCTTCCTTTCCTACTTTAGTACTGTAGTCCACTACAGGCAATGGGTTTTCTGCATACACAAACGCATGAATACGGTCGGTGTGTATCATGCTGTCGCCGAGTGTGCGCGGTACGTTCGGATTTACCTGTGCAATAATATGTCTGGCAGTGCTGACGGCAGCGCGGGCAATATCTACACTTACACCTAAAGAACAATAGCCGTGTTTATCAGGCGGCGAAACCTGTATCAATGCTACATCCAATGGAAGCTGTCCGTTTTTGAAAAGGTCTGGAATATCACTTAGAAAGACCGGGACAAAATCTGCACGACCATCGTTAACGGCCTGGCGCACGCTGTCGCTAACAAACAAACAGTTGATGTGAAAATTGTTTTCGTATTCTGGACGATCCACCACAATATCACCCAATACAGAAATAAACGTGAGTTCTACGTTCTGTAAACGCGGAGCCTGTTTTGCCAGTTCAGCAAGCAGGAAATTCGGTGTCATGGCACTACCATGCACATATACGCGGTCGCCGCTTTTTATAATGGATAAAGCTTCTTCAGCAGATTGGTAAGCAATTTCTTTGTACATGATGGAATGTAAAACTAAGGAATTGCAGGGGATTTTGGAAGTTGCAGAGCAGCTGTATATAAAAACAGATTATTTGATAATGTTACTATTCTGTTTTGATAAAGTATCAATTCCAAAATTTTCACGTATAACATTCAACCATTTAACAATATTTAATTGTCTATTATAGACATTTTCTTTGTTTAGCAGGTTATTTTCATTACTCAATATTTCAGGCAAAAGGTTATAATAATCATTTAAAATATTGGAAGTTTGAGTGAGAATTTCATTTTGAAGAAAAATTCTTCCTTCCATATTTAAAAGATTAGCTATTTCAAGTAACGATTTTGCATAACGATTTTGAGCTTCCTTAACTTCAGGGTCCTTATTTAATATTTGATTCTGAACAATTACAGTAATATCGACTTCTGCTTCAATAATTTTTTGATTTATTCTTAAACATAATTCAAACTGTTTATCATAGATTAATTCTCTATGCTTACTAGCTCTGTTTTTATAAGTAAAATATACAGCTAGACCAGCTATTGGAATAGATAATAGAGGAAATATCTTTATTAATAAATTAGTATCTATTACCATAATTTTTTACACATCATAATTCAGCACACACTGCTTCCATTTTTCGATATCTACTTATGCACCACAATACCTCCGGGAAAATATACATAATCACGGAGTGTTAAAAGAACAGTCCTGGTGCCCGGTAAAATATTGCGAGGTGTATAATTATAGGCTTGCTCCCAAATTTTATGGCCTGTATTTTTATTTAAAGCATACGTCATTCCTGATGAAGCAAAAAATACTGCTGTATCTGCAACTATTGGTACGGTGCTAATATATGATCTATACAAGATTTGGAAATTATATTTCCAAATCTCGCTTCCATTTGTGCCATTTAAGCAATATAAGGTAGTGTCGGAGGAATAATATACTTTGTTGTTTACAATGGTAACAAGTGAGTTATAACGAGGTGAGTTGTAAGACCATAATGTATTCCCGTTATTTTTATCTACGGCAAATATTTTAGTATTACTTCTATTATAAGGGTTAACAGTAGCTAAGACCAATGTATTACCTTCGATAGATGAATATTGGACATTGTTGCCGGCAAAATCATCTTTGTTCTTTTCCCAAACGAGCCTGCCATTTCCACTGTTTATACAAGTATAGTACGTCTTATCATCTTCATAATTATGTGTATTTATGTACAGTTTGCTGCTTCTATATAAAAACTCACCAATAAATCTATGATGTTCTGAAGTAAGCACCAGGCCACCATTTGAAATATTAT
This sequence comes from Chitinophagales bacterium, assembly GCA_020848255.1. Lineage (GTDB taxonomy): Bacteria > Bacteroidota > Bacteroidia > Chitinophagales > JADIYW01 > JADJSS01. The sequence goes on along the minus strand of JADLAJ010000111.1, from coordinate 11,798 downwards.
ATACATGTATTTTCCCATACTCTCTGGCAGAAGTGTCCGTCTCTTCGGTGTAGTTGACTGCACAATATAATTTATCATCTGTTGCAATAATATCAGCCATGTAACTCAGTTCTGTTCCTAACGGTAAAGTAGGAGAAACGGTAATGGTCCATATCGGAACATTGCTGGAAAGCGAGTATTTTGAGATAGTATGTGTGTATTGGCGGGTAATGCTGTCTCGTTTAGAACCATAAATGTATAAAAAACTGCCAAATAAGCAATACTTTTCAAGCTTGTTGCCTGGGTAGTTTTGATTAAATGTCATCACTTCTGACTCCGTGCCTGTATTAATGTCAAATGAAAATGCTTTTAACAAGTAAATACCACTACTCGGGATGGATTCTCTAAAACCATAGATCTTATTATTGTTTACATGTAGCCTTTTATAAATACCACTATTAGGATTTATTTCGTTTGACCATTGTTCAGTACCATTTTCAGTGTTTAATCCTTTTTGTGTAAGGTCCAGATAATCGTTATGCAATACCCACAGCTTTCCACCTATAATACCCAAACCTGTATCTGGATTATTGCTGATATTGTCATCATTGCTATTGATAGCATTAGAACTTTCTTTAGTGCAAGAGAAAATAAAAATACTTAGTATTAATAATAAAAATGAAGAATAGAATATTGCTTTCTTTTTGTTTATTACTTGCTCCATATTGCGATAATGTTTTGAGTTTTATTCTTAAACCCGCCATAAATTATTTTAGAAGGCAACACTAAGTTAATTAAAAAGATAATTAATATTAAATATCTTATTGTTTTTTTATTTGTGAAATAAGATGAGAAGAGAAAAATATTTAATAGCATAAAAGGCAACAGATATAATTGGATTCGAGAAAAATCAAACATGAATATGCCACTGGCAATAATGAATAAAATCAAACCGAATAAGATGATATAAAGTTCATACTTTTCTGTTTTAATAGCGATATATAAATTGAATAACAGTATTACACACCATAACTTATAAGTGTAAAAAAAAGCAAGAATTCCACCTCTGATATTATTAATAATTGCTGTTTTATTGAAGAACAAATAAGAAGCAGGCGAAACATAAAAATTACAAGTGAAGATTAAAACTAATCTTAATAAAAGATAGATTATCCAGGCGTACAAGAAGAGTTTATTCTGTAGAATAAATGAGATAATATTTCTACATGTAATTTTTTTAGTTTGTAAATAAACTCTTAATAAGATAATCAGAAAACTGTTTAGTAACATTCTTTCATCTAAGAAGAAACTCATTAATAATAAAATAAAAAGTAAATATTTATTTCTGATAAGTAAAAGGATACTCATCATTAAAAGAGCGTATCCGTCAAAAAAAGGAAAATGGTGCAAAAAACATACATAAACGTAGCTGCTAATGAATGTAGAACTTAGCGCAACAGACAATAAAATATCGGAAGTCTCTTTAAAAAGAAATAGCGTTATGAAAAATATAAAGAAAGGCAGCAGGTAGAATTGAATGGAAATAAGTTTTCTGCAGTTTATGTTTAAGATGTTTGCAATTATAGGAAGCAACAATCTGTACTCAGCATTTGCAAAGTGCAATTCTATACCGTTTATTTCTTTAGAGGTATCAATAGTAGTGTGCGTAAGCGGATGATTTATTTTAGCATCAACAGCATCGTTTGCCAGTTGGGTATGTTGGTTCAGGACAAAAGTTTCATCAATAGAAAAGACGGAATAAACAAAAAAAGATAACAACAAAGATGTAACAAGCAATAATATGTATGGTTGCCGGAACTTCATCGGTTATTACACATCATAATTCAGCACACTCTGCAACCATCGTTCAACTTCTTCTGTTTTCATGTTTTTACGCGCAGCGTAATCTTCTACCTGGTCTTTTGCAATTTTTCCAATTCCGAAATATTTACTGTCGGGATGCGAGAAATACCAACCACTCACGCTGGATGCCGGATACATGGCGTTGCTTTCCGTTAAGTTAATGCCTGCATTTTTTTCTGCATCCAGCAATTTAAACAACATTGGTTTTTCGGTATGGTCAGGGCAAGCCGGATAGCCCGGTGCCGGACGGATGCCCTGATACTTTTCTTTGATTAATTCTTCGCTGGTCAGGGATTCTTCTGTGGTGTATTTCCAGAATTCTGTGCGCACGCGTTCATGCATGCGTTCCGCAAAGGCTTCCGCTAAACGGTCGGCCAAAGCTGCCAGCATAATTTTATTATAATCGTCGTGGTTTTCTTCAAAGTGCTTTAGCCATTTTTCAATACCAATACCTGACGTGACAGCAAATCCGCCGATATAATCCTCTTTACCACTTTCCGCAGGTGCCACAAAATCACTCAGGCAATAATTCGGCAGGCCTTCGCCTTTCTTATTTTGCTGGCGCAGATGATGCAGTACGGTTTTTCGTTTATCCGTTAATAACTCCGGATGGTCGATGTTTTTTAATTCGATATCATCTACATTAGAATTTGCTTCAAAGAAACCAACGACCGCTTTTGCCGTCAGCCATTTTTCCGCAATGATTTTATCCAGTAACGCATTTGCATCTGCAAATAATTTTTTGGCTTCTGTGCCCACCACTTTGTCTTCTAAAATATTCGGATATTTTCCATGCAATTCCCAGGTAGAGAAAAACGGCGTCCAATCGATATATTTTCTAAGTTCTGCTAAATCATAATCTTCAAAAACTTTTGTTCCTAAAAAAGTTGGCTTCGGCGGCGTGTAATTCGTAAAATCTAATTTCAGCTTATTGTTGCGCGCTTCTTCTATCGAGATATAATCTTTCGCAATTTGTTTGCCCTGGTGGCGTTTACGCATCATTTCATATTCTGCACGGATATCCGCTTCAAAAATGATGCGGCTTTCTTTATTTAGTAAACTGCTGGCCACCGGCACACTGCGCGATGCATCTAACACATGTATCGTAGGCTGGTCGTAGTTCGGTTCTATTTTTACAGCAGTATGTATTTTAGACGTTGTGGCACCACCAATTAATAAAGGCTGTTTCATGCCCCGGCGTTTCATTTCTTTCGCCACAAAAACCATCTCATCTAAAGATGGTGTAATCAATCCGCTTAAGCCGATGATGTCCACGTCTTCTTTTTCTGCTGCATCTAAAATTTTATCGCAAGGCACCATCACGCCTAAATCGATGATCTCGAAATTATTACAAGCCAGCACCACACCCACAATATTTTTTCCAATGTCGTGTACGTCACCTTTTACGGTGGCCAATAAAATTTTTCCCTGCTTGTTGCTCTCTCCTACTTGCTTGGATGCTTCGATATAAGGCAATAAATACGCGACAGATTTTTTCATCACACGTGCAGATTTTACTACTTGTGGTAAAAACATTTTTCCGGCGCCGAATAAATCACCTACTACATTCATACCATCCATCAGCGGACCTTCAATCACGCTTAATGGTTTATCAAACTGCAATCTGCATTCTTCCGTATCTTCATCAATAAAGTCTACAATCCCTTTTACCAGCGCGTGTTTCAGTCGCTCGTTCACCGGTTGATTTCTCCAGGATAAATCTTCTTCTTTTTTCTTGGCGCTTCCTTTTACGGTTTCCGCATATTCCAGTAAGCGTTCTGTAGAATCTTCTCTTCTGTTTAATAAAACATCTTCCACTCTCTCCAGTAATCCTTTTTCGATGTTGTCGTAAACTTCCAGCATGGTAGGATTTACGATACCCATATCCATACCTTCTTTAATGGCGTGGTATAAAAAAGCCGAGTGCATAGCTTCGCGCACAATATTATTTCCTCTGAAAGAGAAGGAAACATTGGAAACGCCGCCGCTCACATGCGCACCTTTTAAATTCGTGCGAATCCATTTGGTGGCGCGGAAAAAATCAAGTGCATTATTGCGGTGTTCATCCATCCCTGTTGCGACAGGAAAAATATTCGGGTCGAAAATAATATCGTTCGGATTGAATTTTACCACATTGACCATGATATCGTAACTGCGCTGGCAGATTTCAATACGACGTTCGTAACTGTCGGCTTGTCCGTCTTCGTCGAATGCCATGATAACGGTTGCAGCACCATATTTTTTAATCAGTTTTGCCTGACGGATAAAATCTTCTTCACCGCCTTTTAAGCTGATGGAATTCACGATTCCTTTTCCTTGTATACATTTTAATCCGGCTTCGATTATCTCCCATTTGGAGGAGTCAATCATAATCGGGATACGCGAAATTTCCGGTTCGGATGCAATCAGATTTAAAAATTGCACCATCGCTTTGGTGCCGTCAATCATCCCTTCATCCATGTTTACGTCGAGTACCTGTGCCCCGCCGCGCACCTGATCCATCGCCACCGCTAATGCATCTTCAAAGCGTTCCTCTTTGATCATCTTTAAGAATGCTTTGGAGCCGGTTACGTTGGTTCGCTCGCCAATATTAATGAAGTTAGATGCTTTCGTAACGAGTAGCGGTTCAAGACCACTTAATTTTAAAATATTATTTGTCGCTGTCATTCTATTATGCAATTACGCTTTCTTCAATTTTTCTCGGTTTGTATTCTTTTGCTATTTCTGCAATGCGTTTAATATGGGGAGGTGTGGTACCGCAGCATCCGCCTAAAATATTCACTAATCCCAGTTCCAAGAACTCACGAATTTGCTGACCCATCATGTCCGGTGTTTCGTCATAAGCGCCAAACTCATTAGGCAATCCTGCGTTTGGATAAGCACTTACAAAAAAAGGTGCTTCTTTTGCCAGAATCTGTAAATATGGTCGCAATTCTTTTGCCCCCAAGGCACAGTTTAAGCCGATAGAAAACAAGGGAACGTGTGACAGGGAAATTAAAAAGGCTTCCGTGGTTTGTCCGCTTAAGGTTCTGCCGCTGGCATCTGTGATGGTACCAGAAATGGAAACAGGATACTCTCTGCCGATATCTTCAAATAAAGACTGTACCGCAAACAAAGCAGCTTTTGCATTCAGGGTATCAAAAATGGTTTCAATTAATAATAAATCGGATCCACCTTCAATCAAAGCTTTAGCCTGGTCGTAATAAGCGGCTACCAGTTGGTCAAAGGTAACGGCACGGTAACCCGGGTCGTTTACATCCGGAGAAATGGAACAGGTTCGGTTAGTTGGCCCCATAGCACCCGCTACAAAACGCGGTTTATGCGGTTCTTTTGCTGTCATTTCATCTGCCACTTCTCTGGCTATTTTTGCGCTTTGAAAGTTTATGTCGTAAACAGCATCCTCAAGGTGGTAATCCGCTTGTGCAATGGTTGTTCCGCTGAAGGTGTTGGTTTCCACAATATCTGCACCTGCTTCAAAATACTGACGATGAATTTCTTTGATGATTTCCGGACGTGTAATAGATAATAAATCGTTATTTCCTTTTAATGGATGTGAATGATTTATCCATCTGTCACCGCGGTAGTCTTCTTCTTCCAGTTTGTAGCGCTGGATCATGGTGCCCATTGCACCGTCTAGAATAAGGATGCGTTCCTGTGCAATTTTATAAAGTAAGTCACTCATATAAACCTCCGTTTTTTCTGATGAAAAATCCGTTCTGTTATTATTAACTTACTTTGAGGTGGTAGAGATTTAACTCGACTTATCTTTTCCAAACAATCGTATTTGGATAGGATTTAGCACCTTCCAAACGATTGACCGTTTAGGGTTGCTAAGGTTTCACAGGGCCTATTCCCTCCGCCTTTCAAAATAAGTTATTATAAAAGAACAAAATGATGTTACAAAGATACAAACTGGAATTCAGATTTACAATTGCCATAGGACAATAAAAAAAGCCCAAAGTTTAACTTAGGGCTTTTTATAATTTTTTAAAACGTTGTCGATAAATTAGTTGACTGTTTCAAACGTAAAATCACCAATACCATTTATATCAGCAGTATTGAAGGATATTGGATAAATTGCTGGGTCTAATGAGCTAGCACTCCTGTATCCATATTTGGTAAACGTAATATTTCCTTTAGTAATTGGATATACATAATCTATAAATCCTGGTCTGTGACGATAGTACCAATCATTTGATAAGATGGTTACCGCATATTTTTTTCCTACAATTAGCGAAACAGGTGTCGCAAGTGTTACATATTTAGCGGTATGTGCTAAAGCTGAAATAGAGGCTTGGGCAATTACTGAAGTATCACTTAAATCCCATACGGTAACTCTAACAGTGCTAGCATCAGGTATATGAGTGCCTAATTGAGTAATCTTTCCATTTTTTGTTACATTAAATTCATAGCCAAACTCATAATAAGAGCTATTTATTGTAGTATCGTTTAGTGTAATATCACTAAGTGTATTGTCGCTCATAAGTGCGGCAACAGGCATTTCTGTTGAAGTGCTCGTCATAGAATCTGTATTGCAACCTACTAAAAGCCCAAGTGTAACAACAAATAATAACGTTAATTTTTTCATAATTTTCATTTTTTATTATTGTAAGATTAAACAGAATAACCCAGTTCGTACATGATATTTATCATGAGGGCATTTTCAATGAGTATTCGGGATTTTTTATGATATTACTGTTGTATTTACTATTTTCGTTGTCCATTCTAAAAAATACAATGAAATATTCATTAGAATAACCTTCAGCAGTTTTTTTAAGGTTATATGAATATTCCATCTGCACCATTGAAAAAATAAAAGACAAAGATGAAAGTAACCGACATATTAGCAAACAATAAAGAAAAAACGCTTGTTTCTTTTGAAATATTACCGCCTCTAAAGGGTAAAAGCATAGATTCCATTACTAAAGTACTGGACCCGTTGATGGAATTTCAGCCACCATTTATAGATGTAACCTATCACAGAGAAGAGTTTGAATACAAACAAACGGCAGAAGGATATTTTGAAAAAGTAGCTGTTCGTAAACGCCCGGGTACAGTAGGAATTTGCGCTGCCATCAAATACAGATATAATGTAGAAGCTGTTCCGCATTTTTTATGTGGTGGTTTTAGCAAGGAAGAAACAGAGAATTCTTTGATTGACTTAGGTTTCTTAGGTATTCAGAATATTTTAGCCTTGCGTGGTGATGCGAGAAAACTGGAAAAGAAATTTGTGCCGGAGCCGGATGGACATCCTTTTGCGCTAGATTTGGTGCAGCAGATAAACGATATGAACTGCGGAAAATATCTGGACAATGATTTAATCAATCCGGTAAAAACGGACTTCTGCATCGGTGTGGCCGGTTATCCTGAAAAACATTTTGAAGCAGCCAACTATGAGCAAGATTTAATGTATTTGAAAGAAAAGATTGACGCTGGTGGCGATTACATCGTAACGCAAATGTTTTTTGATAACAAAGCTTATTTCAAATTTGTGGAGGATTGTAAGAATATTGGTATAAATGTTCCAATTATTCCGGGAATTAAACCTATTACCAAACTCGGACAACTCAATAGTATTCCATCGGCATTCTTTATTAATTTGCCGGAAGAGTTGGTGAAAGAAGCCAAAAAATGCAAAGACGATGCTGAAGTAAAAGAACTAGGCATTGAGTGGTGCATTAACCAAAGCAAAGAACTGGTAAATTTTGGCGTCCCTTGTCTGCATTACTACACGATGGGCGACGTAAAAACTATCTCCAGAATTTGTAAAGAACTGGTATAGTATCTTGTCTGAATCTTGATTAACAGGATTTTAAGATTATTGGATTCTCATAAATTTGCATGTAATATTACATAAGGTGTAATGTTTATAAATTCTCTGCGGCATTCTCTGTGCGACTCAGTGATATTTTTCTACCTTAACTATTGCATGAACACCAAATCACTTCCGCAAAAAGGCAGGGGAGCGCAAAGCAATCTCACCAATCGTTATTCAAAATTGAATTACGATGATAAAGAGTTTTTGGAAGAGGAGGGTGCAAAAATCATTCAGACAAAATACATTGAAGTCTTTCCAAAAACAATCGTTAATCCTGTAAAAAGTGCGGATATTCCGATGGATTATTCCATGAATCCGTATGAAGGGTGTGAACACGGCTGTTCTTATTGTTACGCCCGAAACACCCACCCTTACTGGGGTTATAACGCAGGTCTTGATTTTGAACGCGTCATTCTGGTTAAGAAAAATGCACCGGAATTATTGCGCAAAACCATTTCAAAAAAAACATGGAAGGTCAGCCCGATAATGCTTTCAGGCAACACAGATTGCTATCAACCCATTGAAAAGAAACTGGAAATTTCACGGCAATTATTGCAAATTCTACTGGAACACAAACATCCGGTGGGCATCATAACTAAAAACAGCTTAATACAACGCGATATTGACATCCTGCAGGAACTGGCAGCATTGAATCTGGTTAGCGCGGTGATTAGTATCACCACTTTAAACGAGGAGTTGCGACGCAAGATGGAACCACGCACTTCCACCGCACAGAAACGTTTAGAAACCGTGGAGGCACTAACAAAAGCAGGCATTCCGGTGATGGTGAATATTGCACCGATTATTCCGGGCTTAAATGATACGGAGATTTTTAATATTGCAAAGGCTGCAGCTGAGCACGGTGCATTGAATATCAATTACACGATTTTAAGATTGCCCGGCGAAGTGGAACAAGTGTTTACCAATTGGTTGGAGGAAGCATTTCCACTGCGAAAAGACAAGGTGCTGCATCAGGTGGCTTCGATACATGGAGGCAGTATTCAGGATCAGAAAACGGGTAGGCGGATGCGCGGGGAAGGTGCTTTTGCAGAATCTATCCGGCAACAAGTACAACTGGCAAGAAACAAGTTTTCTCTCAATAATAAATTCCCGAAAATGAACTGTGATATTTTTGATCCGAAAGTAAACGGGCAGATGTCGTTGTTTTAGATTATTCTCTAAAATTCAATCTGGGTAAACTCCAGCTGTATTTTGTGGCTAATAAGCGAAAGGCAAAAATAAATAATACGGAAAGTATAAAATTCAACTGTTCTTCCACGTGTAATAAATGCAGCACTACAAATAATGCCGAACCCAATAAACATGGCGTTGCATACATTTCTTTTCTGAAAATCAACGGAATTTCATTTAACAACGTATCGCGAATGACACCGCCGAAAATGCCGGAAATCATGCCGAGTATGACAGCAGCGAGCAAATTAACTTCAAATGCGATGCTTTTTTGAACACCTAACACCACGTAAATAGCCATGCCAATCGTGTCGAATAAACTAAGCGTGCGAGACAAACGAATAATATATCTTCTGAAAATAAGCGTGAAAAAGACACCTGCAAAAACAGCGAGTAAATAATTGATATCGCTGATCCAGGCAACAGGATAAGCGCCTAATGTAACATCCCGGATGGTGCCGCCGCCAATAGCGGTAATGAAACCGGTAAAGAAAACACTGAAAATATCGTGGTGATGTTTTTTGTCGCTGGCAGCTAACGCCCCCGAAATGGTGAACACAAATGTACCAGCAATATCTATGGCGTAAATCAGCGACATGTTGTAAAGATAACAACTATGTTGCTATACCGAAATAAATTTTACTTAAGTTGTATTTCAAAAAACTTAATTAAGTCTCCAGACGGCAAAATTCAGGATACTCGCAAAACTTACCCAGCAGATATAAGGTATCAGTAAGTAAGAAGCTGCTTTTGAAATTGGATAAAAAGAAATGATGGAAAATAGAATAAAAATCCAGAGCAGCACAATTTCTGCCATGGCGAAACCTAATTGGTGGAAGTTAAAAAAGATAATCGACCAGAAAAAATTTAAAATTAATTGAACCATGAAAAACAACATTGCTCTGTTTTTTATAGCCTCTTCAGTGCCGCTCTTCCACACCAGCCAAAAGGAAATCCCCATCAAAATGTAGAGCGTTGTCCAAACGGGAGCAAAAATCCAGTTTGGAGGATTAAAGCCCGGTTTATTCAAGGACATATACCAATCTGGTATTTCACTGGCCGTTAAATAGCCGGAAATTCCGCCGACCGCCATGCAAATAAAAATACTGATGAATAATTTTATAAATGAATTCATATTTACTTAAACAAAACAATAGCAGCTTTGTTCAATTATTCAAAAATCAGCAGCAATCTTTTTCCCTTGTATAAGATAAGTTTCCCTTCTTTAATCTCAAACCTGTCAGCGTTCTGTAAAAGCGTAAAATACAACTCCTCATACTTCATATTTGCCTCACAATACATTCTGGTGCTTGCCACCGCCATTGCCTGAAAGGAAGAGACCAAATCTGAATTAAACCCACCAAAATAAGAATTGCAGGGTGCTTTACCATTCAGTTTGTTTTCAGTACTGTTAAATTGTATCCAAACACTGTTGTCATCAATTACAAAACTGGTTGTATCACTTTCCTGCATTTTCAGTAAAACCCATTTTTTGTCCAGAGGTGTTTTGGGTGTCTCAGTAACAACTGATTTTTTGGGTTCGAAGATGAGTTCTTTCTTCAATACCTTAACTAAAGTGTAAATTGGTTCCGTTTGTTTTACCATCGGATTAGCTACATATCGTTCGCTCACCGAAATAGTTTGACGATAGCCTTCTTCAAAAACGAAACCTTCAATGCTCTGATAAAAAATCTCAAACTCTTTTTGACCTTCTTCTTTTATTAATAAACATTTCGCATCCGGATTGCCTTCACATTTTCCTTCTTCTTCGTTTACAACCAAGGTTTTTGTTTGATTGACATTCATACCTCTTAATGGTTTTTTATTGTCAATAGTTGTTGTATTGGAATAGCCTGCAATTGGTTTTTTTGAAACTACTTTAACTAATTTATATTTGATTGACGAACCATCAGCAGGAGTCTGTGGTGTAAATGCGCCCATGTTAACCCAAATAGTATACACAAATCCTTCCTGATAATCAAAACCATCAATAGTATCGTAAAATAGATTGAAATCTTTGTCGCCCGGCTTTTTTACTAATAAACATTGCATGGTCATGACGCCTTCGCATTTTGCACGTTGCGCATCAACTGTCCAAACCTGCACATCTTTCGGCAATTTTGTAATTGCAACGGTTTTCTTTGAACTTGATTTCCTGGCAGAGGGTTTTCCTTTTTGTGCAAAAGAAAAACAAGTGACCGCCATCAACAACAGGAACAAATATTTTTTCATAGCTTGTTATTTTAATATTATAAATGATATACAGAAAATATCATACCAAAATTACAATTAACTTGGATAAGATAGTTACATAATTATAAGAAATGCAAAATCTCAGAATACATCATTTACAGCATGTGCCTTTTGAAAGTATTGGCATGATAAAAGATTGGATACATGAACATAATGTACAGCACACGGCAACACATTTGTATAATCATGAAGCATTACCGGAGATACAGGATTTTGATTGTCTGGTGATTATGGGCGGGCCTATGAGTGTGAATGATGAAGATGAAATTGATTGGCTGAAAGCAGAAAAAGAATTCATAAAGAAGGCAATTGAAGCAGATAAAACAGTGATTGGTATTTGTCTGGGCACACAACTGATAGCCAATGTACTCGGCGCAAAAGTGTATAAAAACAGACATAAAGAAATCGGATTTTTTCCTGTTGAGCAAACCGTCATTGCGAACGAAGTGAAGCAATCTGTTCAACAAAACAACGTCATTTCGAGCGCAGCGAGAAATCTCGCTACAAATTTTACAGAATTATTCGATAACCAAACCGTATTTCACTGGCACGGCGAAACCTTTGATTTACCGGAAAATGCTGTATTGCTTGCTTCATCTGAGGCCTGTATAAATCAGGCTTTTTTGTATAAAGAAAACGTATTGGGATTGCAATTTCATCTGGAAATGGATGAAGCTGCTATTGAAAAAATAAT
>JADLAJ010000110.1 GCA_020848255.1 Chitinophagales bacterium | reverse complement strand
AGGGTACTACCATCGGTACAGTAACAGACATTGACGGTAAGTACACATTGGAATTACCCAAAGAGGTGACTACATTGGTTTTTTCTTACATCGGATACACGAATGTAGAAAAACCTATTTTAACACTCAAGATTAATGCAGATATGACTGCAGAAGGTCAGATGTTGGAAGATGTTGTTGTCACAGCATTGGCAACAAAGAGGAATAAAAGTGCTGTGGTTTATGCCAATCAATCTGTAAAAGGAGAGGAATTAAATACTGTAACAAATAAAAGTGCGTTGAATGCATTGCAAGGTAAAGTCGCGGGGATTAAGATAACCCAATCATCAGGCGCTCCTGGTGCATCTACAAGGGTTGTATTAAGAGGAGAGACTTCAATTACAGGTAATAATAATGCATTAATTATTGTTGATGGCGTTCAATTAGACAACAGTACATCTTCTGCAGGTGGAGGTACCGGTACAAATGGAGATAGAGATAATTATGTAGACTTTGGTAACAGGGGGAATGACATTAATCCTGATGATATAGAGTCAATTACAGTATTAAAAGGACCTGCAGCAACAACTTTATATGGTTCAAGGGGTTCGGCAGGTGTTATATTGATTACGACAAAAAAGGGTAAAGCTCCAAAAGAAGGCAAACCTTTTAAAGTAAGTATTGGGACATCATTATCTTTTGAAAAACCATATATATTATTCAAAAAACAAGATAAGTTTGGATCCGGATATAAATCTTGTAATGGTTGTGGTGGAGATGTAGACATCTTTATGGGAGAGAATTATGCATGGGGTGCTGAATTTGATGGTGTGGAGAGACCATGGACAGCAATACCTGTTGACGAGGATGGAAATATTTTACCGTTAACTAATGGGAAAATAGAGCAATTGTCTAGGCCCTATAGTTATATAAAAAACCATATGTCCACTTTTTTTAACACAGGGTTTACTCATAGAACAAATGTAAATATAGAAGGCGGTAGTGATAAGTATTCTTATTTCACCTCATATACAAATTTTAACAACACAGGTGTAATTCCAAATACATTTTATAAAAAACATAATGTACTGTTGAATGCATCTGCAAATTTCTCTGAAAAATTTAATGCAAATTTTTCGGTAAACTATACTAAACTGAATCAAAGAGGAGCGACAGAGGGTGCTTATCCATTTGGATATACAGGACCTATCCCTATTTATTCGTTTGCACTACAAACTCCGGGAAATATTCCATTTACAGAGATGAGAGACTATAATAGTCCATATCAAGACTTCAATGGTTTTTATGCTCAATACTCTGTAAACCCATATTATTTCTTGGATAAATCAGAGGTTACAAATAATGTTGATAACGTCTTGGGTTCAGTAGCTTTAAGTTACAAGCCAATTAAAGATATTACATTAACAACTAGAGTTGGTAATAACTTCTCAATAAGTAGAGTAATTGAGAAATATCCTAAATATCAATACAATAGAGCTTTGTCTTGGTCTGATGGGGAACTGAGTGACTTTAATTCACCAAGAAGTGATGGTAACTTTAGTTTGGGTAGTTTTGCAGAATCAACATCAAAGGTAAATGTTTTGACTATAGACGCCTTAGCTTCTTATAATAAAGAATTTAAGAAGAAAGTAACATTAGATGCTACTGTTGGTTTTAACTCATTTAGTAGATCTACTAATGTTTTGTCTGGTACAACTGTCGGTGGCTTAGTAGTGCCTGAGTTTTATGATTTGTCTAACTCAGTGTCTCCTGCTCAAGCAGCATCAGCAACTAGTAATTACAGAATTGTTGGCTTGTACCTAAATACATCCTTAGGATACAGAAGAACACTATTCTTAGAGTACTCGTTAAGAAATGACTGGTCTTCAACTTTGCCGGTGAAAAACAGATCATATTTGTATCAAAGTGGTGGTGTTTCATTTGTTCCAACTGAATTGTTTAAGAAACCAAACAAATATCTTTCTTACTTAAAAGTGAGAGCAAATGTAGGAACTACAGGCAAAGATGCAGGTTTGTATCTGCTTAATAGCTATTTCTCTTTAAACCCAACTATTTTATCATATAGTAGCGATTATGAGATTCAATTGCCATTTGATGGTGCTTCAGGAGCTGTCAAAAGTTCTACTATTGGTAACCCAGCGCTTAAACCTGAATTAACTATCACTTATGAGGCAGGTGCAGATGTTGGTTTATTTAATGATCATTTGAATATTGAATATACATACTATTATTCAAACTCAAAGAATCAGATTATATTAGCAAATCTTCCAAATTCATCAGGTTATTCTTTCAGTCCACTTAATGTAGGAAGAATGACAAACAGAGGACATGAGTTGGCTGTCAATGCTAAAGTTTTGAAAAATAAATTAATCAACTGGTCCGTCTTCTTTACGTTTAATAAGAATAAAAATAGAGTTGAAAAAATTGCAGATGGCTTGTCTGAATTAGCTATATATTCTGGTATTGTTCATTTTGGTGGACATGGTTCATTAAATTTAGTTGCAAAGGAAGGCGAACCTTTTGGCACATACAAAGGTACAAGTTATCAATATGATAACCAAGGTAGAATCATTGTAGACGGGTCTGGTGCGCCTAAATTAGCATCTGACTTAACATATCATGGTTCCTACCAACCTAAATTCCAAACAAGTTGGGGTACAGATTTCAGTATTAAAGGATTAACGGCACATGTTTTATTTGATGCAAGAATAGGTGGTACATTTGCATCTAATACAAAACTTAGTACTGAATTTAACGGTACAGCTTACACAACTTTGTTAAATAATAGACAGGACTTTGTTGTGCCTAACTCGGTGCAAGAAACATCACCTGGATCAGGGGAATATGTCGAAAATACCACACCTGTAACAGTATATAATTATTTCAAAAATGCACCGGCTTCAACTATGCTGTTGGATGCAACGTTTATAAAATTACGTGAAGCAACATTATCATATTCTCTGCCATCCAAGCTTTTCCAAAATTTACCAATATCAGGTATCTCCGTAGGTATATTTGGAAAGAATCTAAAAACATGGACTGCTAAAGAGAATACATTTGCAGACCCTGAAGTTAGTGGCGTTGGAGGTGCATCAAATGCTCAAGGTTTGGAAACATCTACAACTCCAACATCTAGAAGCGTTGGAATTGAATTTAAATTGAATTTCTAATTTTAAATTAATTTAGTTATGAATATATTTAATAACATGCACAGAAGATTTGCATTGGCAGTGTTAACCTTGTCTGTGGTCTTTACATCTTGTCAAAAATATCTCGATGTAAATGTGGATCCGAATAGGTCATTAACGACTACTCCTCAATTAGCATTAACATCTTCACAGTTATATATCGGACAATCCATTGGTGATAGAGTTGCAAGCCAATCAAATGTATGGAATCAGTATTGGACAACAGGTCCAGGTACAGCATTGGGTACATGGGATCAGAATTCTATGCTTACATCCGATGGTAATCAATTATTCAACACATTTTATCTCCGTAGTTTAAATGGATTGAATTATATAATTAAGAAGACAAATCAACCTGTATACGCAGCTATTGCTAAAATTTTAATGGCTTATGAATATCAATATGCAGTTGATTTATTTGGTGATGTACCATTCTCCGAAGCTTTGAAAGGAGATATAGAGGATGGAGCTTTAACATCTCCTAAATATGATGACGCGCAGGTTGTATACAATGCTATTATTACTTTGGTAGATGAAGGAATAAGTGCATTAGACACAACCGGGACAGGATTTATATACCCTTCATCAGATGATATTATCTTTGGAGGAGACTTGATTAAATGGAAGGCATTTGCATATTCTTTGAAGCTAAAGTTATACATGAGACAATCGGGTATAAAAGATGTCTCTGCTGAAGTACAAGAAATCTATGAAAATGGCTTTTTTCTAGAAGATTTGGCTGCCATTAGATACACATCTGCATCGCCTAAAAACGCAAATCCATTGTGGTACGACTTAAAATCTTCAATTGGTAATACTTATGCCGCTTCTAAGACATCAATAGATTATTTAATATCAACTGATGATCCTCGAATAGATTATTTTTATAATAAAGCATCTGCTACCAACACACATGTTGGTTTAAAACAAGGTGATGTCGAAAATTCACCAGCAAGTGCTTCTTATTCTACCCCTAATGGTGCGAGAGCCACAAACGGTGGTATAATATTTGGTCCCGATGTTCCAGTTATATTAATGAGCCCTTGGGAGGTTAATTTCTTGTTAGCAGAAGCTGCTGCAAAAGGGTACATTGCAGAGAATGATGAGTCTTTATATGAAGATGCTGTAACACTCAATTTCCAGTATTTCGGGACTCCAGGTGTTTCTACTTATTTGTCTAATGGAGGTGCTTATGATAATACATCTTTAGAAACAAAAATCAAGTCTATTGCTCTTCAGAAATGGGTTTCTTTCAATGGTACACAAACTGTTGAATCCTGGATTGAAACACGAAGATTAGATTCTCCCGCAAATCCTGTATTTACATCTGCTGGTGGAATTTTTATGGTTCCTACAAATAATGTTTTAGGTGGTTCAGCATTCCCATCTATCTATTATTACCCACAAACAGAAGCTGATTTCAATACAAAATTCCCTGGACAGAATCAACTTACTGATAAAGTTTTTTGGGATAATTAATAATTAAAATAAATTTATTAATATGAAAAATTATAATATAATTTTACTTTCCGTGTTGATTCTGTCAGTATTGGTAAGTTGTAAGAAAGATTTCGAACCATCTAAACCTGTTGTTGTAAGTTTACCTTATGTGGCCGAATACTATGTAGATGAAACTTATGTAATTGGTATTGGTTCAGGTGTATCTATATATCAATCAATACCAGATACAGTTGCATTAGTAGTAGACAGTTTGGCTGGTTTTTCTAATGGTTTTGGTGGTAGAACAGGTAAAGATTCTGCCTATGTATTGAAGTCGGATATTGTTTCATGGCCAGATACTACTAAATCAGGTGGATATACATTGAAGTTTGAAAAATTTAATTCTAATAATTATTTAGTTTCAATTCCATCAAATATAGTTTTGGCTTCTCCTATTGAAAATCCTGGCCCAACTGATTTAGAGGGAACATATACTCGAACAGCAAATGGCTATGTGATTGAAATCAGCAAAATATCAGATGGCGTGTATCTGATTGATAATCCAGGAGGAGCAGGTGTTGCGCTTCAGCCATATCTATTATATAATTATTCAAATTCATTAGGACAAGATAGTTTGGCTTTCGCGGCTCAGTTAAATCCATGCGGTTCATTTACAAAATTAGTTAGCCCTTTGGCGCCAATGAACTTAACAGTGGGCGAGTACGACGAGGCTTACCCTCCAGCTATTATATCAACTAGTCCTGTAACTTTACAGTGGAAGATATTCGAATTCGCTGATAATTCATCAGATTTTAGCCATAATGGAAATGCACTTTGTCAATGGGGTACAGGTGTTAGAACGTTTATAAAAGACTAACTCTACGTTATTTAAAAAAAAACAGCCACGTACATGTGGCTGTTTTTTTTATGTCCTTAACACACATTTAATTTGCTGACTTCTACGTACTATGTCTCCTAGTTTGTATATTTGCAGCGCATTCAATTTTAGTGGTAGTGAAATCATACATATATAGCTTATTGCTGGCACTTTTCCTGCCTTTCGCGGCTTCCGCAGAAGGAGCAGCACACGCCGAACATGGCGCAGAAGATGCCGGTAAATCCCCTTCAGAGATTGTTGTTGAGAAAATTATGCATCACATCGCGGATGCTAATGAATTTCACATCGCTACTGTTGGCGGAGAGCATATTTCTTTCCCACTGCCTTGTATTTTATACAGCAAAACTACTGGCAAGATTTCTTTCATGATGTCTTCTCAGTTTCACCACGAAGAAGTGATTGACGGTTACAGAATGGATCATGGCAAGATTGTCGATGCGGCTACCGGTGAAAGAAACACATTCATCGACTTTTCCATTACTAAAAACGTATTCCAGATGTTGCTGGGCGTAGTAATACTCGCGCTCATCATGTTCAGCGTGAAAAGTGCATACGCAAAACGCGGTAATAAGGCACCTAAAGGACTGCAATCCTGGATTGAGCCTATCGTCAGCTTCCTGGCAGATGATGTAATCAAACCGAATGTAGGTCCTAAATACGAGAAATTCCTGCCTTTCCTTTTATCTATCTTTTTCTTTATCCTCATCAATAACCTCTTAGGTCTGGTGCCTTTCTTCCCGGGCAGTGCCAACGTATCCGGTAATATCGCTTTCACGTTCGCATTGGCAGCAATTACTTTCTTAGTAATTAACCTCAACGGAAATAAAAGCTACTGGGGTCACGTTCTCGCAATGCCGGGCGTGCCGAAATGGGTGTTGGTTATCCTCACACCGGTAGAGATTGCCGGTCTTTTCATCAAACCGATTGCATTGATGCTGCGTCTTTTCGGTAACATCACCGGAGGTCACATCGCCATCCTGAGTATCGTGAGTTTGATTTTCATTTTCGGAGAAATGGGTAAAAGTGTGGGCGGTGCCTCTTTGGGTAGTGCCATGGCAATTCCGATTGTATTATTTGTAAACGCAATGGAGCTGTTTGTAGCTTTCTTGCAGGCATATGTATTCACCCTGTTGTCCTCCATTTTCATCGGAGCGGCAGTGGAAGAACATCACCACAGCGAAGAACATCATTAATCATTTTAAACAATAAAAAAAACGAATCATGACAATTACAGGAATCGCAGCATTAGGAGCTGGTATGGCAGCTTTAGCAGCAGGTATCGGAATCGGTTTAATCGGATCTAGTGCAACACAAGCTATCGCACGTCAACCAGAAGCTTCCGGCGATATCAGAGGCGCTATGATCTTATCTGCAGCGTTAGTAGAAGGTGCAGCTCTGATTGCTATCATCTTCTCTTTCTTGATGAAATAAATTTATTTCGCTTCAGGCGAGTAACATTACCTTTAGGTAAGTAAAATAAAATGCTATGCATATATTGGCATTTAAACCAATGGAATTAATCACGCCGGATCTTGGTCTGGTGTTTTGGACCACGCTTATCTTCCTGATTTTCTGGTTCCTGGTGGGCAAGCTCGCGCTGAAACCTATCGTGAAGTCTATCAAAGACCGCGAACTGACGATAGAAGACGCACTTGCAGCAGCTGATAAGGCAAAAGCAGAAATGCAGCAATTGCAATCTGATAACGCCGCTTTGCTGAAAGAAGCCCGCGAAGAAAGCGCGAAAATTCTCAAGGAAGCTAAAGAGGTGAAAGAGTCTATCATCGCAGAGGCACATACCCGCGCGAAAGACGAGGCTGCCAAAATAGTAGCGGATGCCAAACTGGAAATCGACGCGCAGAAGAAAGCAGCGCTCGCGGAAGTGAAAAACGAAGTGAGCAAACTTTCCGTGGACATTGCACAGAAAGTAATCGGTCGCGAGTTGGATTCAGCCAAAGATCAGCAGGCTTATATTAACTCATTGGTGGAGAAAATTAATGTAAACTAATGTCAGCAGATAAATTATCTTTAAGATACGCAAAATCATTGTTCGACGAGGCTGTTTCCACAGGCTCGTTGGATACTGTATTTTCGGATTTAGGTGTTGTGGCTGCTGCCCTGCAATCGAGCAAAGAACTGCAATTGCTGTATAAAAGCCCGATTGTCAAAGGTCCTAAAAAGCAAGCCATCACACAAGCATTGTTCAGCGGTAAGGTGACTCAGACTACAGCCAACTTCCTTTCTCTGGTGGTAACACAGGGAAGAGAAGCCTATCTGTCTAATATTCTGGCTAGCTTCAACCGTCTCTACAATCAGACGAAAGGTATCTCTGAGGTAACGGTGACAACAGCCACCGAACTGGATGCGGACAATGAGCAAAAAATCGCTTCTTTTATCAAACAACAGAGCGGCTACCCGAACGTGAAAATCAATAAAAAGGTGGACGCCTCCATTATGGGTGGTTTCATCATTGATTTCGGCGGCAAGTGGTACGACAACTCTGTTCGCTATAAATTAAGCAAAGTAGAAAAAGAATTAATTGCGTAACAACGCAAACTATAACTCAATCATTCAAAAAATATACAAGATGGTAGAAGTAAGACCAGATGAAATTTCCTCCATACTACGTCAGCAGTTGGGTAATGTTTCTACAGAAGCACAACTGGAAGAAGTAGGTACTGTCCTCCAGGTGGGTGATGGTATTGCCCGCGTGTACGGTTTATCGGAAGTAAAAGCCGGTGAATTAGTGGAGTTCTCCAACGGTATGCAAGCGATTGCATTAAACCTGGAAGAAGATAACGTAGGGGTCGTTTTAATGGGTCCTTCTGATGAAATCAGAGAAGGTGACAGCGTTAAAAGAACCGGCGT
>JADLAJ010000109.1 GCA_020848255.1 Chitinophagales bacterium | reverse complement strand
TGCGACTCCGCGATATCGGTGGCATCATCGTGATTGACTTCATCGATATGAAGTCGTCAGAATATAAACACAAACTGCTCGAGGCGATGCAGGAAGCTATGCGCCCTGACAAAGCCAAGCATGTGATTTTGCCGGTCAGTAAATTCGGCCTGATGGAGATTACCCGTCAACGCATGAAAGAGCAGGTGACTATTGATACGAGAGAACCATTGCTGCACGGCAATAACAAGTATAAAGTGGATCAGCCACTGCAGATCATCGATAATATTGAGATTGAACTGAACAGGCTGAAAACGCATGAAGGAAAAAACTTCCTGCTGTATGTCCATCCTTTTATCTATGCCTATCTGAAAAAGGATACCTTCTCCTTCCGGATGAACTGGTATGCCAAAATCAAGAAATGGGTGCGTCTGGTGCAGGATTCATCGCTGTATCTCGGTGAGTACAAACTGGTGACGAAGGAAGGAAAGAAAGTGTAAAATACAGTTGTTATAAAATTAAAAAGGATAGTTCAGTGCTATCCTTTTTTTTATTTCTTTGCCGCAAAGCGAATATTCAGATTGTCAGCATACAGCGTTTTATTTCCATCTGCATTCCAGAGTTGTATGCTCAACTCGTTGAAAGCGGTTTGTTCGGGAGTAATCAACTCTATAGAAATATCTTCCCATTTGCCCGTATCAATGATGCGATAGATTCTGTAATAATTACTTTTTACGACAATACCATTTTGTTTGAGTGTCAGGATAATCTGTGCTTGTTTCCATGTATCCCATTCCATTTCAGGCGCGAATACACGAATCATTGCCTGATAATAGCCTGCATGTCCGGAAATGGGAACAGTGATTTCCTGTGTTCGCTGGCAATCTTTGTTAATAAAGAGTACGCCGTTGTCAGGAAAGACATCGTTTGAGAAACAGGAATCTATTCTTTGCTGGTCAAAACTATCCTTGTAAATGGTTTGCATTTTTTCAGTATACCGTTGCGGAATTTCCTCTTCTAGTTCGATATATTTTTTGTCTTTCTGAGAGATATGCGTTTTTCCGAATATCTTCCAAAAGTACGTTTTACTCATCATATAGTTTTCCATAATGCCTTCCTTGGAATAGCATTGATAGGTCATCGTCAAATTCAGCCAGATGAAAAACGCCAACAGCAATATGGTCAGATATTTCCATGTTTTTCGAGTTAAAACAGATGAGAAAAATGCAGTCATCGGAAACGCTAGTACAGCATATGACTGTATCATTGCGCGTTGTGAAAATGACCCGCCATACCACCACTCATTCCAAGAGAATACGATGTATGTATTGATTATAAAGAATAAAAATACCACAAGAAACAGATGGCCGAATTTTCTGTACAGCGGATAAAAACCCAACAAACTAAATATCATCACGGGTGTATAAATCAACCAGCCTTTTTTGTAGCTGAATAATCCGTTAATCAGATGAGGATGCAAGAAATCGAAAAATTCATGTGCCCCATAACTCCAAAAAATCCAATTGCCACAGTAAATTTTCCAGTATATCAGCTGAATACTACCGATGAGAAATGCAGAAATGCCAAATAGAATAAACAGTTTCTGATGTATAGCCCAAAATCTGATACGATTTTTGAAAGTGCTTATATTACTAAGATTCCAGCAGAATATTAGCAGGACGCATATAATGTCTGTGGGGCGGACAAGCGTGATGAAGCCTGCTGTCAATCCCAATGCAATGGATTTTGCGACATCAGGTTTTTTGTAAAAATCAATGGTGAGTGAAATCAACAACGCATACAATGTAAATAGATAAGTGTGTGTTACTACAGCACCAAATGAGATATATAAATAGAGGTTTGTGGCTAGCGATAAGGCCAGAAGTGTAAATGCTGTAGCCGTATCACTGAAGTATCGCAATAAATTCTTTCTGGTAATCCATAATCCGGCGATACCAAACACGATACCCCAGAAATTTACGGCTATCTGATAAGGTTTGGAAAAACCGTCTGTCGGATAATTCCATATTTTGGCAGCGAGATGTCCTGCCGCAAAAGCAGGTAGTTCAAGGATAGCTACTCCTGAAGTGTACTTAATAATATGGTTTTCGTTGACTTGCTGATTTGTTGCATAAAAATCGCAACCAAAAGGATTGTATTCACGGATAATATCTTCCGCTATATCAATTTTCCCTAAATCATCATAAAAAAATGCAGGCAGATAAATGTAATAACCTGCGGCATCGTACATGATGACACTATTGTAGGGGTTATTCCATTTTTTCAGCAGGAATGGTGAAAGCAGCAGTACGGCAGTGCACAGTATCAAAGTAATGAATGACTGCCGATGTTGTATCATGGCAACGATTTATATCGTCATAATTTCTTCTTCTTTTGCCTGCAGCATTTTGTCTACTTTGGCAATGTATTCGTTGGTTAAAGTCTGGATTTTTTCTTCGCTGTCTTTGCCGATATCCTCGCTCAGTCCGTCTTTTACCATGCCTTTGATCATTTCGTTGCCGTCTTTGCGGGCATTGCGCACCACAATCTTGGTTTGCTCACCGTAGTTTTTGGATTGCTTCACCAGGTCACGGCGTCTTTCTTCCGTCATCGGCGGAATGGAAAGGCGGATATTCTCACCGTCGTTTTGTGGCGTGATGCCGATATTGCTCTGGAAAATCGCCCGCTCAATATCGCCGATGATTTTTCGCTCAAATGGAACAATCACCAATGTACGGGCATCCAGTATTTTGATACTCGCCACCTGATTCAACGGAGTCGGAGCGCCATAATATTCCACGGTGATGCCGTTCAGCATTTCCGGAGTGGCCTTACCTGCGCGCACTTTGCGCAGTTCATCTTCCAGGTGTTTCAGGGCTTTGAACATGGAGTCTTTCGTCTCGTCCAGCACCATTTGTACTTCTTCCGTCATGGTAGTTGTTTTTTCGCTCGCAAATATACAGGAAATGGAAAATATCACAGCATGTTTTTTCGGGAATTTCGCAGTGGCTGATGTTGTGCGGAACAAGATGAAGATGCGTTTGATGTCCTACCACGAATTGGGTATTGTTTTGCAGAATGCGTCTTCTTATTTTCAGGTATTAAAAACTATACAATTATGATTATCGTAGTCAACCACAAGATTAAAGACGTGGCAGGATTCTGGGGGAGCGCCCAGCAGAGTCTGCCGAAACTGCCTGAAAACGGGGTGAAACGCGTATTGCAGGTATTGCCCAATGCGGATAATACGGAGGCCACCTGCCTTTGGGAAGCCGAAGATATTGCGACACTCGACCGCTATCTGAGAGAGAAAGTCGGAGATATGAGCAGCGAAACCTACCACGAGGTGAATACCGCCGGTGCGATGGGATTGCCGGCATAATGGACTTTTTACAGTATATTGAATCGGGGATTTGCGCAGCAAATCCCCGATTTTATTACTTTCCGATACAGAATGTGACATCATTGAAAAGCTAAAGCATTCGCATACTTCGATGGTGAGTGGGTGCCACAAGTGCTGTAAAAATCCACCAGCAATACCAAAAGATGTCTTTTAGTTTGCATTCTCAACGGTCTTTATAACATAAATAGTCCCTTTGTTCTTACCGATGCTTTCAATGAAATTTTCTTGCTTTAAGTACAATAAGTCCTTCTTCAGTGTATTAGGAGAGATATCTTTAAAGTGAGTACCCAAATCATTCAGCTTTACAGGTTGATGTCCTTTTATAAAATCAAAAACATTTTTTTGTCGTTCATTCAGATAACCACCTTTAGATTGTAAGGTGGTATATTTTTCCTCTAATTTTTGGATTAGTTCTGTCAGACATTGCAGAAAGAAAACAGTCCAGGTTGTTATCTTTTCATTCGGCGTGTTTCTGTTTTTTTGGCCACTCATCAAAGCTTCGTAATATTCCTTTTTATGCTTTTCAATGATGCTTTCAAAAGAGACATATTGTATAAACGGATAACCGGATTTCAAGAGTAGAAGTGTGGTCAGTAATCTTGATAATCTTCCGTTTCCATCCTGAAAAGGATGCGTTGACAAAAATTCATAAATAAACGTGCTGATAATTAATAGCGGATGAATGTCTTGCTTTTGCAACTGCTCATTCGTCCATTCTACCAGGTTATGCATTTCAGTCGCTGTAAGATGTGGTTCGGTAGTGTTAAATATCACCCGTTGGGAGCCATCCGGATAATTAGCGACTACCTTATTCGATAGGGTCTTGTAATTGCCTTTATGATGCTTGTCTTTGCTGCTGTATTTAAGCAACATATTATGCAGATTCTTAACTGCACTTTCAGAAATCTCTATGTCATCATAATTTGCAAAGATAATTTCCAAAGCTTCGTAATACCCAAATACCTCTTGTTCATCTCTTGTCTTAAGTTTAGATATTCTGATATCCTTTAATAGTACTTTAATTTCTTCATCAGTCATTAAAACACCCTCGATGCGTGTTGATGAACCAATACTTTCTACAGTTGCTATCTTCTTTAATTCTTTTAAATATCTATTGCTTTGCCTTTCAACAGTAGTCCATTTTCCTTTAAACTCATCAATGGTACCAATGAGTTTAAGTATCTGTTGTTGAGCTTTGAAATCCGTCTGGAGTTTATTCAAAATATCCATACTGTATCTGTATTTTAT